>DATEGF010000383.1:0-11246 GCA_035280245.1 Allostellaceae bacterium | reverse complement strand
TACCGCGGCGCGCTGCTTCGATATCGTGCGTCCTTCGACGCGCTTCGCTTGCTCAGGATGAGGGGCATTGAGAATGCGCCAAAGAAAGCGCCTCATCCTGAGCAAGCGAGCGTTGCGAGCGCGTCGAAGGACGCACTGACTCAATCCGACGGATCAGCCTACGAAATGCCCGGCCCGATCAAAGCGCGACCCTTCGATTTTCCCTATGACGGCAAGCTCAATCCCAAGCAGCTGGCGCTGCTGGTGATCGACCTGCAGATCGATTTCGTCTCCGCGGATGGCTATCTGGCGAAGCGCGGCTACGACGTGGCGCCCGTCCGCGCGATCCTGCCGGCCGTGCGCGCGGTCATCGAGGCCGTGCGCCGCGCGGGCGGGCTCGTCGTCTACACGCGCCAGGGCTATCGCGCGGACCTCGCGGACATGACGGACTACGAGCGCTTTCGGCGCCGGCGCGGCGGCCTCGACGGCACCGGCGTACTGGTGCGGGGCTCGCCGGGATTCGAGATCGTACCGGAGCTCCCGGTCGATCCCGCGGACGTGATCATCGACAAGACCGCGAACGGCGCCTTCACCTACACCGACCTCGAGCAGATCCTGCGCGTGCGTGGAATCGAGCAGGTGATGCTCACGGGCTGCACCACCGACGTCTGCGTCCACAGTACTTTGCGCGAGGCCCACGACCGCAACTTCCAGTGCCTCCTCATCGAGGACGCCTGCGCCAGCGGCGACGCCTACGCGCACGCGGCCGCGGTGCACATGGTGACGGTCGAGGACGGCGTCTTCGGCGCGGTCGCGACGTCGGCGGATGTGGTGCGCGGCCTCGCTGGTTTTCGGCCGAGTTAGGTTTCCACCGACTGCACGCGACGCTGTTCCCTCGTGGTCGATTCTCTCCTAGTCTCTGAGCATGCCCGACGCGAGCGCCCCCGCCCAAACCCAATCAGCATCCACAACAGCCCCCGACGTGATCGTCATCGGGTCGGGCGCCGCCGCGCTCTCGGCGGCGCTGGCGGCGCGGAAGGGCGGCGCCTCAGTGCTCATCCTCGAGAAGAGCGAGAAGGTCGGCGGCACCAGCGCCATGTCGGGCGCCGGCACCTGGATCCCCTGCAATCACCACGCGCGCGCGGCCGGCCTCTCGGACAGCCCCGAGGAGGTGCTCACATATCTGCGCGCGGCCTCGGCGCCGGGCTGGGAGAAGACCGAGGATCACCTCTGGCAGGCCTTCATCGAGAACGCGCCCAAGATGCTGGAGTTCGTGGAGGCCAATACGCCGCTCCGTTTCGCGCTGGTGCAGGAGCCGGACCCGCAGGCCGAGAAGCCCGGCGGCAAGCGGGTCGGGCGCATGCTCTCGCCGAGGCCGCTGAGCCGGCGGCTGCTTGGGCCGCTGGCACCGAAGCTCCGCCGCTCCACGCTGCCGCACCGCTTCACCTATCAGGAGATGACCGGCGAGGATCCCTACGGGCATCCGATCCGCGCGGGGTTGCGTCTCTGGCCGAAGCTGCTGTCGCGCATCCTCACGGACAGCGCGGGCCAGGGGAACGCGCTGATGATCGGCATGATCAAGGGCGTGCTCGACGCGGGCTGCCGGCTCGAGCTCGAATCGCGCGTGACCGAGCTCGTCATCGATTCCGCGCGCGGTCGGGTCGAGGGTGTCGAGGTCGAGCGGAACGGCAGGCGCGAGCGCATCACCGCGCGGCGCGGCGTCGTGCTGGCGACCGGTGGCTTCGAGTGGGACCCCGAGCTCTACAAGAAGAATTTCCCCGGCCCGATGGACATGATCGGGAGCCCGCCCACCAACACCGGCGACGGCCAGAAGATGGCGGCGAAGATCGGCGCCGCGGTCGCTCACATGGACCAGGCGAACGTCTACCCGATGGTGCCCGCCACCTATGAGGGCAAGCCGCACGGCATGCCGGTCACGTTCCAGGCGCATCCGCATGCGATCGTGGTGGATCGGACGGCTAAGCGCTTCGTCAGCGAGTACGACTACAACATCGGCTACGAGCTCGACCGCCGCGACCCCGCAACGGGCGAGGCGCTGCGCCTGCCCTGCTGGGTGATCGCGGACGTGCGCATGATGAAGGCGCCGCGGTTGTTCTGGTGGTATGCGCGCAAGCGCAAGGGCTGGGTACGGACAGCGCCGACGCTCGATGCGCTCGCGGCGACGATCGGTTTGCCCGCGGATGCGCTCAAGGCGACGGTCGAGCGCTTCAACGGCTTCGCGCGCAAGGGCCGCGACGAGGACTTCCATCGCGGCGAGAGCGTCTGGGAGCGCTACAAGACCCACAGCCCCGGCGCCACCGGCAATCCCGCGCTCGGCACCGTCGAGCAGGCGCCGTTCCTCGCGATCCCGCTCAACCGCTCGACGGTCGGCACCAAGGGCGGCGCGCGCACCAACGAGAAGGGGCAGGTGCTGCGCCCCGACGGCAGCATCATCCCCGGCCTCTATTGCGCCGGAAACGCCATGGCGAACCCGATCGGCACCCGCGCCGTCGGCTCCGGCACCACCATCGGTCCCTGCCTCACCTGGGGCTACATCTGTGGCAACAGCCTGCTGCGGGAGAATCGGTAGCCGCGGCGCGCGAATGCGGTGGCGGAACCTGTCAGCTCAACACTTCACCTTCCAGGCCTGCATGCCATGGTGAAAGGCCATCCCACCTGCAGCGGCAGTCGTTGCTGGTAGCTAGTAGCCCCCAGCACCTTCTGCTATCACTGTCGCCTCGTGGGTGCAGGGGGGCGACATGAGTTCTAGAATCCAGTTTTCTATTCTTCTCATGGCTGCGCTATCTATTAGCGGCTGTGCCTGGACGCCTCACTCGGTCGAGCTTCAGCCTCAGGTGGGCGTGGCCCAAAGCTCTGTCGGTGGCGGCACGCGTCTCTACATGCGCTTCATCGACGAGCGAGACGATATGATCGTCGGTCACCGGGCCGTGGGCCAAGACGGGGCCAAGATCACCGCGGAACAGCTGCCGAACGTGGTCGAGGCGCAGCTCCGCGAGGGCGAGACTAAAAAGGGCTACACGCTCGTTCCATCGCAGGAGGGATCGGACGCAACCGTCATCTTCCGGCTGCGGTCTTTCAAACTCGGTATTGAGCGGGGCTTTTGGTCTGGCGGGCAGAATGTTGCCGCGGCATTGAGTGTTGACGCGCGCCGTGCATCCAAAGACTACAATAATGTCTATCGTCACGAATCCGAGAAGCGGATTCAGGTCATTCCCGACGGTCACGAGATCGATCAGGTGATGACGGCCGCTCTGTCCGAAATCCTGAGTAAAGCCCTATCCGACGGCAACTTGGACCTCTTCCTCACCGGCAAGAGCCTCACATCGAACAGCGACAATACCCCGGCGCTCTAATCGCGCGCGTATCCCACCGGGTGCTGTTGCGGTGGAGGCCATGTATTGAGCCTGCACCGCTTACTCGCGCGCAACGCACCTTAGCAGCTCGATCAGCCGCGCCTGCTCCTCCGCCGAGAGGTGGCGGGCGATCGCGCGCTCGTGGGCGCGAACGCGGTCAGTGAGGCGGCGGAGTGTGGTCTTGCCGCTGTCGCTCAAGTAGAGCGCGTGGGAGCGGCGGTCGTTGGGTGCCGCTTGGCGCGCGACCTGGCCGCGGGTCTCGAGCCGGTCGATCACCGCGACGACGGTCGAGCGGTCGATGCCGAGGGCGTTGCCAAGCTGGGTCTGGCTCAGGCCGGGATTGGCATCGATCACCACGAGAACGCCGAATTGGCCGGGCGTCAGCTCGGAGGCGCCCACTACCTCCGTGAAATTCTGGAACACCGCGACTTGCGCGCGGCGGAGCGCATAGCCGAGCAAGCTCGGGAGCAAGCCGAGCGAGATCTCGCCGTCCCGGTCCATGCCCGCGGGCTTGTCGCTCGGCACTTGACGCCCCCAATAATGCGGGCGACCGATTGTCGCCGCCACCAAGCAAGGATGCGCTAGAGTCCCGCGGGCGGACAAGGCGGATTCACATGAGCGCGCGGTTTCTCTCGCTGGCGAATGCTGTCGATCGCTTCGAGGTCGAGACCTCCGATGGCGCGCGATTGCCGGTTTACGAGGCTGGTGGCGCCCGCGCTGCGCCGGCTCTGCTGGTGGGTCATGCGAACGGGCTCGCGGCCGGCTCTTATGGACCGTGGCTCCGCGATCTCGCGCGGCATTTTCGGGTATTCGCCTTCGATGCGCGCGGACACGGCGGCTCGACCTGGCCCGCGGGTCCGCTCGAGACCGTATTCGCGATCGATCGCCTGGCGGACGATCTCGCGGAGCTCGTCGGTGCGCTTCGCTCGCGCCTTCGTGATGCGCCCTTGCATTACGCCGGTCATTCGCTTGCGGCGGCGGCGGTCCGGCTCGCGGTGCGCGGCGTGGCACTTCCCTTCGAGCGCGTCACGCTCTTCGAGCCGCCGATCTTTCCGCCAAGCGACACGCCCAACTATCCCGAGGCGATTGAGCAGCAGGAGCGGCTGATCCGCGGCGCGGAGCGCCGGCAGGCGCGGTGGGAGAGCCCGGAAGCGCTCCGCGCCTATCTCGCGACCCGCGGCGTCTTCCGCAGCTTCGCGCCGGAGATGCTGGCGGCCCATTGCACGGCGACGCTCATGCCCGACCCCGCGGGCGGCTGTGTCCTTTGTTGTCCACCTGCGGTCGAAAGTACGATCTTTGCCGTCCACCGGGACGCCGACACCTGGTCGCGACTAGATCAGATCCGACAGCCACTCCACCTCGTGAGTGGAGATGCCAGCGCCCCGGACCGCGACTGGGTAAGCGGCGCCATGGCCGGAATTCTCGGGCAAATCCGGGGTGCTGACGGGGTGGAGCTTCCGGGCACCGGCCACATGATGATTTTCCAGCAACCGGACGCCTGTCGGGACTTGCTGCTACGGACGGTTTAGCCGAAGGGATCAGCTATGCGTTGTATGCATAGTAACCATGTTTTTTACGCACCTGCTGTGTCACCAATGTCGCACCAAGTTCAGGAGTCCGAAGCGGTCGGTGGACCCTCCCTCCGACTGTCCGATACCGGTTCCCCTGCCGGATCGGACTCCCCCAACGGCGCTTCCGGTGCCCGGTCAATCCCCCCTGACCGGGCACCACGTTTTTCGGGGCTCTCGCATCCGGTCCGTGCTATTGTTCGTATAACGAACAATTCGTCTGGCAAACTAAATTGCCGCGCGAGGTTCCGGAAGCGCCCATGAGTTTCGCCGTCACGATCCGCCAGCACGCCGAGCCGATCTCGGTCGAGCCGGGTGCCACGATCCTCGAGAGCGCGCTCGCGGAGGGTGTCGCCTATCCGCACGGCTGCCGGTCCGGCAACTGCGGCGCCTGCAAGTCCGTGCTCGAGAGCGGCGAGGTTGAGCTCGCGCCTTATTCCGAATATGCGCTGAGCGACGAGGAGCGCGCGCAGGGACTGATCCTCGCCTGCCGCGCCATGCCGTGGAGCGACGCTGCCGTCGCGTGGCTCGAGGCCAACGAGGTGGCGGCGCATCCGATCCGGCATCTCGTCTGCCGCGTGGCGGCGCTCGAGGATCTCACGCACGACATCAAGCGCGTCTTTCTCGAGATCGTCTCCGGCGCGCCCCTCGATTTCTCGGCGGGGCAGTACGCCGCGCTCCGCGTCGCGGCCCTGCCGGCGCGCGATTTCTCGATGGCGAGCCGGCCTTGCGAGCCCGCGCTGGAATTCCATGTCCGGCACATGACCGGCGGCGCCGCGAGCCACTACATCGTGCGGAGCCTCGCGCTCGGCGAGACCGTGCGTCTCGAGGGCCCCTACGGCTCCGCGCACCTGCGCGCCCATCACACGGGGCCGATCCTCGCGATCGCCGGCGGCTCGGGCCTGGCGCCCATCAAGTCGATCGTCGAGACCGCGCTCGCCCGCGGCGCGCGGCAGCCGATCCATCTCTATCTGGGAGTGCGCGACGAGCGCGACGTCTATCTCGAGGCGCATTTCCAGGCGCTCGCGGCGGCCCATCCGAACCTGCGCTTCACGCCGGTGCTCTCGGAGCCGCTGGCGCCGACGGCGCGGCGGACCGGCTTCGTCCATGAGGCGGTATCGGCCGATATCGGCGATCTCGACGGCGCCAAGGCCTATATCGCGGGGCCGCCGGTGATGGCGGAGGCGGCGACCGCGATGCTGCTCGCGCGCGGAATGCCGCGGCAAGACATTCACGCCGACGCGTTCTATACCGAGGCCGACAAGCTGAAGCTCAACACAGGGGTCTCCGCATGAGCGCGCTCGCGGGCCGCGTCGCGTTGGTGACCGGCGGTGGCCGCGGCATCGGCCGCGCGATCGCTGAAGCCCTGCACGCGCAGGGCGCCTCTGTCGCCATCGCCGACAACGGCACCTCGATCGACGGCACTGGCGCCGACCCGAGCGTGGCGCAGAGTGTGGCCAAGGCGCTCGGCGAGCGCGCCGCCGTCTTCACCGAGAGCATCGCCAGTCCCAGTGCCGCGAAGGCCGCCGTGGAGCAGACCGTCCGGCGCTTCGGCGGCCTCGATATCGTCGTGAATGCCGCGGCGATCCTGCGCGACGGCTTCATCTTCAAGGCAGATCCCGAGAATTGGGACGCGGTGCTCCGGACCAATCTCTCCACGGCCTTCCACGTGCTCGCGGCGGCGACGCCGGTGATGCGCGAGCAGGCAAAGGCGAACCGCGGCGGCAATCCCTATGCCTGGGGCCGCATCGTCAACATCGTCTCGACCGCCGGCCTCTACGGCAATTACGGCCAGGCCGCCTATGCCAGCGCGAAGGCCGGCCTCGTGGGCCTGACCCGCGTGGTGGCGCTCGACATGGCGCGGAGCGGCGTCACCGCCAATGCGGTCGCACCCTTCGCCGCGACCCGCGTCACCGAGACAATCAAGCCCGCCAACCCCGCGCAAGCCACATATAAGGAGCGCGCCCTCAAGGTGCCCGCCCGCGCCGTGGGCGAGCTCGTCGCCTGGCTCGCGGGGCCCGAAGCAAAGGACGTCACGGGCCAGCTCTTCGGCGTGCGCGGCCGCGAGATCTTCCTGTTCTCGCAGCCGCGGCCGGTGGCGCGGCTGGTCAATCCGGGCGCCGCCCTCGGCGCCGCGATTACGAGCACGCTCAAGCCGCATTTCACCGGGGCCGAAACGGACCTCGAGGCGTTCAGCGGCGAGCCGGTCGTGTGATGCGAGCGTGCGCGTGCAGGTCCCCCTCACCTTCCCATCGCTTCGCGATGGGCCCCTTCGGGGTGAGGGGGATCGCCGTGCGCATCTGATGAGAGGATGGAAATGAATCCCACTGCTCCCGCCATCGCCCCCGTCAAATCCGTGCAGGAGCTCAAAGGCGCACCCGAGGAGTATCGGATGGCGCTGCGCAAGATCGTGCGGAGCCATGCGGTGAATGAGCTTTATGGCGCGCAGGTGTTCGACGAGCCGGCGATCGCGTTCGCGCCGACACCTTATGCGAAGTGGCTCACCTGCCGGGTCGCCATGGAGGAGTACGGGCACCACGTGCGCTTCCGCGAGCTCGGCGAGCAGATGGGGATTCCCGCAGCGGAGATGACGCCCGCGGGCAAGCGCCCGCTCTCGATCTTCGAGTTCCCGCTCAAGACCTGGGAGGAATTCTGCGTCATCAAGCTGCTCGCGGACTTGGCCGAGATCCTGCAGGTCGAGGACCTCCTGCACTGCTCGTTCCATCCGCTGCGCAACCTCGCGCGCATGACCATGCCCGAGGAGCGTTTCCACGCGCAGTTCGGCAAGGATTTCTGCGCCGAGCTCTGCAAGACGCCCGAGGGTCGCGCCCGCGTCCAGGACGCGATCGACCGCTATTTCCCGATGCTGCCGGCCTTCTTCGGCAAGACCGGCTCCAAGAACAACGCGCTCTTCCGCAAGTACGGTATCAAGCGGCGCGCCAACGAGGATATGCGCGCCGAGTACCTCCAGCGCACCAAGGCTTTGGTCGAGGAGTTCCTCGGGCTAAGATTGCCGGAGGTCGCGCCGGAAGCGGCCTAGAGAATAGCGGGAGAGACGCCCATGGACGCGAGCCCCAGCCGCACGCCCGAGCGCGAGGCCTTCTATCGCGAGATCCAGCCGCACAACCTGGCGCCGCTCTGGGATGTGCTCCACACCGTCGTCACGAAAGAGCCGGTCTCGCCGGCGAAACCGGCGATCTGGCACTACGACGGCGAGGTGCGCGACTACCTCATGCGGACCGGCAAGCTCATCACCGCCAAGGAGGCGGAGCGCCGGGTGCTGATCCTGGAGAACCCCGGCCTCAAGGGGAAGACCTCGGTCACGCATTCGCTCTTCGCGGGGCTGCAGCTCATTTTCCCGGGCGAGGTGGCGCCGGCGCATCGGCACACGCAGTCGGCGCTCCGGTTTGTGATCGAGGGGCACGGCGCCTACACCTCGGTCGACGGCGAGCGCACGATCATGGAGCCCGGCGACTTCATCATCACGCCGTCTTGGACGTGGCACGACCACGGCAACGACAGCGACAAGCCGATGGTCTGGCTTGACGGCCTCGACGTGCCGCTGGTGCGCTTGCTCGATGCGAGCTTCGCCGAGCCGGGCAATGCCGAGACCCAGATGGTGAGCCGGCCCGCCGGCGATTCGCTCCAGCGCTACGGCCAGGGGCTGCTGCCCGTCGACTGGAAGCCCGAGCGCAAGACCTCGCCGATCTTCTGTTATCCTTACCCGAGGACGCGCGAGGCGCTGGCGACGCTCGCCAAGAACGGCGAGCCCGATCCCTGCCACGGCTACAAGATGCGCTACGTCAATCCCGCCACCGGCGATTACGCCATGCCGACCATCGCGACCTTCATGCAGCTCCTGCCCAAGGGGTTCGCGACCTCGCCCTATCGGAGCTCCGACGGGACCGTGTTCGTCTGCGTCGAGGGGAAGGGCGAGTCCAAGATCGGCGACGAGACGCTCGCCTGGGGCCCGCGCGACATCTTCGTGGCGCCGAGCTGGCATCGCACGATCCACCGCGCGCAGTCGGAATCGGTGCTGTTCAGCTTCTCGGACCGGCCGGTGCAGGACAAGCTTGGCCTCTGGCGCGAGGACCGCGGCAATCGCTGATCCCGGCACCGCGGCGAGCGCTGACGTCGAGCGGCGCTATCGCAATCTCCGCACCTTCGCGGGCGACCTCGTGCGCGCGCCCTGGTTCGGGTCCTGCGGCAAGCCGCTTTCGGACGCCGAGCGCGCGGCCGCCGAAGGCTATCTTCAAGGGCTGAGCCTCGGCGCCATCCCGATCGAGGGCGTCACCGGCTGGGCGGACGCTGCGGCGATCGCGCAGCGCGCCGACTGGAGCCAGGCGTGGTGGCGCGCCGAGGAGGCCTCGGCGAAGGCGCTGCATCAGTCGGCCTCGCAGCTCCTGGGCGAGACGCCGCTCCTGGTCTCGCTGAGCGCCGTCACGCTGGCCGCGGCGAACCTGCACGGCAACGCAAGCCGCGCGCTCGCGAGCGCCGGACTCGACGATCCCACCCTCGCGCGGGTCTGCGCCGGCGCCGCGGCGCTCGCCTGCCACCAGATGGGGCTCGCGATCGCGGCCCAGGGCGGCGCGCAACACGCGCTCGCGCTCAAGTATCGCCTCTACGCCGGCGGCCGCTGGCTCTTGGGCGTAATGGGCGATCGCTGCTACCTGTTCTGAGCCCGCGCACCATGGCCCTCACGCTCGCGACCTGGAACATCAACTCGGTGCGGCTCCGCATCAACCTCGTCCGGCGCTTCCTCAGGAAATACGCGCCCGACGTGCTCTGCCTGCAGGAGACCAAATCGCCGGACGAGCACTTCCCGCGCGAGGCCTTCGAGGAGCTCGGCTACACGCACATGCTGGTCCACGGCATGAAGGGCTACAACGGCGTCGCCACGGTCTCACGCCTACCGCTCGCGGGGCCGCACACCCGGAGCTGGTGCGCGCGCGAGGATTGCCGACACGCGGTGACGGAGCTGCCGGGCGGCATCGAGCTGCACAATCTCTATATCCCCGCCGGCGGCGACATCCCCGACCCCAAGGCCGATCCGAAATTCGCCCACAAGCTGCAGTTCCTCGACGAGGTCACCGCGTGGTTCACCTCGGACTCGCCGCGCGACAAGAAGGCAATCCTGGTCGGCGACCTCAACATCGCGCCGCTCGAGACCGACGTCTGGTCGCACAAGGACCTGCTCAAGGTCGTGAGCCACACGCCGATCGAGGTCGAGAAGCTCGCCAAGCTCCAGGGCGCCGGCGGCTTCGTCGACGCCGTGCGCCACGTGATCACACCGGAGCAGAAGCTTTACACCTGGTGGAGCTACCGCGCCCAGGACTGGAAAGCCTCCGACCGCGGCCGCCGCCTCGATCACATCTGGGTGACGCCGGCGCTGGTGCCGGAGATCGCCGGCGCCGAGGTCTTCAAGCCCGCGCGCGGCTGGGCGCAAGGCTCGGACCATGTGCCGGTGATTTTGCGGTTCAAGGACGTCTCCGTATGAATTTCGCGGCGGTGCGTCCTTCGACTCGCCGCCTGCGGCGTTGGCTCAGGATGAGGTCGTTGGGAGCTGCTCTATTCCCCCTCATCCTGAGCCGCGATGCGCAGCATCGCGAGTCGAAGGACGCACGATGAGCGCGTCTCGCGACCTGCGGCCCTTCTTTTCTCCCCGCAGCGTCGCCGTGGTGGGGGCGGGGGAGCGGGCGACCTCGTCGGGGGGCGCGGTGCTCCAGAACCTCCGCATCTCCGGCTTCACCGGCGAGATCGTGCCGGTCAATCCCAAGGGTGGCGAGATGTTCGGGCTCGCCGTCCGCAAGAGCCTCGGCGAGCTCAATCAGCCCGCCAACCTCGCGGTGATCGTGATCCGGCCGGATCTGATCCTCGATGCCGTGCGCGAAGCAGCCGCCAGCGGGCATCGCCATCTCCTGATCCTGCCCGGCGGCTTCGCCGAGGCGGGCGACGTTGGCAAGGCGCGCGACCGCGATCTCCGCGCGCTGATCGGAGAGCACGGCCTCACCGTGGTGGGGCCGAATTGCGCGGGGATCATCCATCTGCCCGCAGGCGGGCGGTTCGCGGCGACGTTTCTGCGCGACATGCCGCCGGGACCCAATGCGCGCGGCGCCATCGCCTTCGTCACGCAATCGGGGGCACTCGCGGAGGAGGCGATCGCGGCGGCGCACGCCCTCGCGATCCCGCTCGGCACCATCGTCTCCGTGGGGAACGCGGTGCAGCTCGGCGTCACGGACTATCTCGAGTATCTCGGGGCCGATCCCACAGTCACCGCGGCGCTACTCTACATCGAGAGCATCGAGGACAAGGCGCGGTTCCGCGA
>DATEGF010000382.1:0-5903 GCA_035280245.1 Allostellaceae bacterium | reverse complement strand
GAAGGCCAGCTGCGGGTGCGCGCGCTCGACCCCGAGCTGGTGTGGCTCGCGCACGAGCACGAGCCGTGGCGACCTCGCACCTGCTAGGGCATCACGCCAGCGCTCACTGGGCCTCCCGGGTTATGGGCCGAGCAGTCCAATCTCCTGAAACTAGCGCGCCCCCATTCCGCCACCGAAGGTTTCGGGCGACGACGAAGCGTACCCAGGCCCAAATCCGTGCCAGGGAGTGCGGTGCGAAACCGGGGTGAAAATCGCTCATCAGGCACCTAGACTGGGCTCGCCATGCTCCGCCAGCATCTGCCCAGGCGTGGCGCCGCCGCCGCGATCTGCGCGGGCTTGCTACTGGCCTTCTCGCCCACAACATCGGTGTCGGCGGCGGGATCATCGTGCATTACCGAATTCCCGACGCCGACTCCTCACTCCAACCCTTGGGGCATCACGACAAGTCCCGACCGGCAGACGCTGTGGTTCACCGAGGATCGCGCGCAGATCGGGCGCATCACGCCCCGCACCGGGTTCATCACAGAGTTCCCCACCGGCGGCGAATTCCCCAATTCGATCGTCGCTGGCCCCGATGGCAACCTTTGGTTCACCCTGGCCGTCTCCAACGAGATTGGCCGTTCTACTCAAACCGGAGTGGTCACCCGCTTTCGGGTGCCGACGCCATTGCCGCCCGGCTTCGAACCGCAGGGTCCCATCGGCATCATCGTGGGCCACGACG
Organism: Allostellaceae bacterium; assembly: GCA_035280245.1. Lineage (GTDB taxonomy): Bacteria > Pseudomonadota > Alphaproteobacteria > ATCC43930 > CGMCC-115725 > DASZHJ01. Next base: position 5,182 of record DATEGF010000382.1, on the reverse strand, counting down.
GCCGCCTGTGGTTTGCCGAGAACTCCCAGAGCCAGTTGGGGGCGATCGATCCCGGGACCCTGCACATCAAGGAGTACCCGCTGCCGCCTGGGACTGGGCCCTGGCATCTGACGATCGGCCGTGACCACATGTTCTGGGTCACGGAGTTCGCCCTCACGTCGCAAATCGGTCGCGTCAATCACATGGGGCGCCAGGTGAGGGGCTACGCGGTGGCGCCGACGATTGCGCTGGCCAGTGGAATCACGCTGGGTCGAGACCTGCGGGTCTGGTTCCCGGCGCCCGGTGCCAACTCGATCGGCGCCATCAGCGTGAGCGGGACCATCGCAATGTATCCCCTGCCGGCAATCCGCATCGGTGACCGGGTTCCGGCCTACATCACCACCGGACCTGACGGCAACCTGTGGTTTACCGAGCAAGCTGCCAACAACATCGGCAGGATGCGCCCCGACGGAACTGTGCTCGGCGAGTTTGCCATCCCGACTCCAAACAGCGGGGCGAACCAGATCACGGTCGGTCCAGACGGCAACCTCTGGTTCACCGAGATCGTCGGCAGCAACATCGCCAGGCTCGACATCGCCTGCGCCACGGCGCCCTGAGCGCCGGCCGGCTCTCGGCGAGCACTCCGTGATGAATGCCGTAACGAGGCCCGGCAGGACGCCGTTGACGACGGCCTCCGGATGAACCGGCAGCTTTCCTTGCCTTCGCAGCCCAAGACAGACGGCGCTTCGCTCGCCGCGTCCGCGATCTGGCCACTGTGCCGACGATTGCGCTACATGGCGTCCGTCATACCCATGCCACGCTCTTGCTCGAGGCAGGAGCGGATGTCGATTCGGCTTACGGAGTCGCGATAGCCCGCCGCCGCCGTCGCATGGCGACGGCCAGAACCACGTTGGCCCCGAGCACGAACACCATGACGTGCAGGATGACGAATGGAAAGAAGGGAACGCCGCCCGCGATGGCCGAGTTGCCAAGCCAGATGAGTCCGGATGTCACACCGGGCGCGCCGACGACGACCGCGAGCCATCGCGGCAATCCGGGCACACGGGACAGGCCCCATGCGGCAACGAGGAATCCGACCGCCTGGAGCAGCTGGCCCTCGTGGAAGTGGGCTTGCACGGTGTCGTACACGATCATGTAAGCGCGAGCGATCTCGTCCTGCTGGCTCGGGCCCGCGGCCGCATAGGCCGCGGCAAGGTCGGAAATGCCCACGAAGCGTTCGAAGCCGCCTTGGGCTCCGATCAGCTGACCGATTCCGCAGGCCGCGACCACGATCGCACGCCCTGGCGACCACGGATGGGTCGCCGCCGCCAGGAGGCTCAGGACCACGCCGATGGAAAGCCACCCGGCGCCGTCGAACAGCATCTCGAGCCGGTGGAGACCGGGTGCCCTGACCGCCTGGAGCAGCTCCACGTACCTCTCGCCCATGGCCTGATCGCCAGCCCGGAAGCTGATGCCGCCAAAACCGACAGCGGCCAGGCCGACGATCGTGATCGCCACGGCGGCGGCAGCGTACGGCAGCAGGCGAAAGCCGGCGTCGCTTATCTCATCGCCTGGCTTAGGATCAGTGCTCATCTTGCAACCGCCTCCATTTCAGTGTAGTGGCTATCGCTTTTGATAGAGTCAGAGTAACCTGAATGCCCGAGCCTGTCAAGAGCCACCGCCGCTATCACTCGCCGGCGCGTGCCGAGCGGCTGGACGCGACCCGCCGTGCCATCCTCGACTCCGCCCGCCGGATGTTCGGCCGTCACGGGTACGCGGGCACGAAGATGGACCAGATCGCCGAGGACTCGGGGCTGGCGGTGCAGACGGTGTACAAGCTCTTCAGGTCGAAGTCAGGGGTGCTCGCCGCGCTCGCCTTGAACCAGCCCCTTGACGAGCTTGCGGACCTCGAGCGCAAGGCGCTCGAGAACCCCGATCCCCGGCGTCAGCTGGCAACCGTCGCCCGCCGTTCGCGACTCTTCGCCGAGCGATCCGCGGACCTGATCGAGATGGTCCGCGAGGGCCGGCGGACCGACGCCGACCTGGCCGCCTTCAACGACCGTGGCGAAGCCGGCCGCCGGGCCGGCGCCCGGCAGCAGATCGCCGCCCTGCTCAGGAAGACCCGGCTACGGCGGGGACTCGGCCGGGATCAAGCGACGGACATCTTGTGGCTGCTCGCGGGTCCCGACACATACATCCCGCTGGTCGGCACCGCCGGCTGGTCGGGAGCCCGGTACGAGCGATGGTTGCGCGAGACGCTCGTCCGCGAGCTGCTGGGCTGATCGCGTGGCCCGGGCGACCCTCTCTACCGCCGATTCTGGGGCCGGTCAGACTACTTCCGATTGGCCATGCAGGCCTTGAACGTGTGCGCTCGGCCTGATCCTCGGCGCGGTCAGCCTCCCTCTCGCTCCTGTCTTAGGCTCGGTCAGCAGTCCTGTAAGAGGATCGGCCAGCAGTTGAAGCTGTGCGCGGCGCCGAACCTCAGCATGTGATTGCTCGTGAGACGTCCTCGACGTTGTCATGCCCGGACGCAACGAGTTTTCCGCTCTCCCTACTCCGGGTAGCCGGCCCGCCGATGAATATGTGACCCCTTCAGGCTTGATATTCTCCCCAGCCACCCTGCTCCGCTGGCATCAGGAGCTGGTGCGCCGGCATTGGTCCGCCTTCCGCCCTCGCCCACGACGCGGCCGGCCGCCGATCTCGGACGAGCTGCGCCAACTGATCCTGCGCCTGGCCGGCGAGAACCCGCGCTGGGGCGATCGCCGCATCCAGGGCGAGCTGCTCAAGCTCGGCTACCGGGTCTCGGCGACCACCTGACGCGAGATTGGAGTCCCTGGACAAGCCCCGCCCGTCAGCTGCCGCGCCGGCGGCGGCGGCCGGTGAAGGCAAGGCCTGCGAGCGCCAGGACCAGAATGGCGATGGAAACGACAACGACGGGCGCCGGCGCGCCCGACGCGCCGAGGACGATTCCGAGCACGACCACAGCCGGGAATCCCACCACTGCGGTCAACTCAGGGCGAGTCAGCTTGCGCCAGGCCGATCCTGGCCGGCGCTGAAGCTGGCCGCCGCCTCGACCGCGAGCCAGGACCTCCTCGCGGGGCAGGCGCTCGGCTGGGTCGAGCGGCGAGAGCGGAGGGGTGCTTGGGCTCCCCTCAGGGCTGAGTAGGTCGCGCTCATCCTTGCCATTCACCGTGGATCACTCCTTGATCAGCTAACTTTTGACAGCATCATCGATTGTCGATAGGTCAACGGTAGCGTCAAGCCTGCCGAACCGGCCCAAACCAGCGCGGAACCGCGTTCTTGTACTGGAGATAGCTGTCGCCGAAGCGCGCCGCAAGCTGGCGCTCCTCGTATGGGATGGCGAACAATGCGAACGCAATCCACCACGCGACAAACGCGATCAAAACCGCGAGGCTGCCATAAAGCATCGCCCAACCCAGCCACATGGCCAATTCGAGCGGGTACATCGGGTTCCGCGAGAACCGGTAAGGGCCTTTGACCAGCATGTATCGCGGGGTGCTTTCCAACTCCCACGCGCCGGTGCTGCCCCTCATGTGAAGACTGCCCGCCCACGCAATCATCGCCAACCCAGCCCCGACGGGGATCACACCGATCAAATTCCACACGCCCGGCCAGCCGTCGACCCACCCGTGGCGGGGAGTGATCAGCGAGATCAGCCAGGGCAGCGCCCCATGCACCGCGATCGTGCCGCCGATCAAGAAGATGGGATACATCCATCGAGGAAGGCGTGCGCGTCTCGAGGCCTCGTTGTCGTGAACGCTGGACGTGCTCATCGGGGAGCCGGCGATCTTTCTGGCATGAGCGTCGCGACGAGGCATGCAATCACGAACAAAAGAGCCGCGCTAACGCGCAGTACCACGCTCATCCCGTCGCTGTAAGCGTCGTTTGCGGCGACAAGGAGCGGGGCGCGAAGGGCTTCCGGCATATGACCAGCAATCAACGCCGCTCCGGCGACACTGCCCTCCGCCAGTTCCCTCGCGTGGGAAGGCAACCCGGTGACGTACCCAGTCAGCTCGGCACGATAGCTGTTGTTAAGGAGGCTTCCCATCAGGGCAATGCCAAAGGAGGAGCCTATCTGCCCAAGGGTTCTGACCAGTGCGGATCCTACCCCCGTCTGCGAGTCCGGAAGGACATCCAGGATGACGTTTATCGCCGTGAACATCGCAAAGGCGTTGCCAACTCCGATGACGGGCAGCGCCGCGACCATGAGGCCGTAACCGCTCCCGGCGCCGGCGAGTGACATCAGCAACAGTCCAGCGCCGCAGATGAGAAGGCCGAGGGCGAGCATGAGCCGTACCCCAAGGCGAGCCACCAGCCGATCGCTGCCGGCAGCGCCCAGCACGATGCCGCCAATCAGCGGCAGCAGACGCAGTCCAGTTGCCTGGGCGTCGTTGCCCTGGACGATCTGCAGGAATGGCGTCAAGACGAAAAGCGTTCCCATCAAGGCAAAGCTCATGACAGCTGAAACGAGCACCGACCAGCTGAAGCGAGGGTTGAGGAAGAAACGCAAGTCGACCAAAGGCGACGAGATGCGGACCTCCCAGAACGTGAAGCCGGCGAGGAAGATGACTCCGAGGGTCAGGCTCGCGAGCACACCGTGATCGGCCCAGCCCAACGCAGGCTGCTCGATGATGCCGTAAACGAGGCTCGTGACGCCGGCAATCGCAAGCGCCGCTCCAATGAAGTCGAGGGGCCGCGCGTTGGCGTCGCGGCTTTCAGGAATGAACAGCCGCACGCCGATTAGAGCGAGCAGCACGACCGGCGCATTGATCAGGAAAATCGAGCCCCATTCGTAATGCGTCAGGAGCCAACCTGCGACCAGCGGTCCCAGAGGCAGCCCAAGAAACATGCCGGCGCCGCCGATGGCGATCGCTCGCGGACGCTCGGTCTCGGAGAAGATGGTCGGGAGCACAGCGAGCGAGATTGGAAAGATGAACGCTCCGCTGATGCCCATCAAGGCGCGCATCAAGATCAGCCCGCCCGCGCCCGTCATCTGGCTGGCCCCAACCGATGAGACGCCGAAGGCCAGCAGCGCCAGCAACATCATTCTGCGTCGGCCGAGGCGGTCGGCCAACACACCCGCGGGAATCATGAACCCGGCAAGACCAAGCAGGTATGCCGTCGTGATCCACTGCAGTTGGTCGGTGGTGGCGCTCAGCTTCGAAGAGAGCGTCGGGAGGGC
>DATEGF010000381.1:0-18276 GCA_035280245.1 Allostellaceae bacterium | reverse complement strand
CGACAACATCGCCTCGGGCGAGTCCGACTGCACCGGCGGCAATATCCCCGGCAGCGGCGGCACCGGCCTCGTCGGCGTGCTACCCGTGCGCTGCAACGACGGCGCCTTCAGCGACGCCGTCAGCGCGGACATCGTCTACTCGCAGGGACCGTTCTACGCGATTGCCGCCTACGAGAGGCACATGAAGGTCAACCGGTCGAGCGATGTCACAGACCCCGTGCTCGCTTCGCGGGACACTGCGGACGAGGACGCGATGAAGCTCGGCGTGCAGTACCAGTTCCCCACGGGGACCACGGTGGCCGGCATCGTCGAGCGACTGCATCGCTATGTGCCGTCCGTGCTCGAGTCCCAGAACGAGCGGCAGCGCTGGGGCACCTGGCTCGCCATCACCCAGACGCTCACCGACAAGGACACGGCCGCGATCGGCTGGGCGCACGCCTTCAAGACACCGGGCGACCCCGGCCAGCACAACACGACCCTTAAGGCGCACGCGGACAATCACGCCGACATGGTGACCGCGATGATTCGGCACCAGTTCAACAAGTACATCAGCGCCTACTTCGACTGGGCGATGACCATCAACGGCCCCTTCGCGCACTACGACCTGGGCGCGGGCGGCCGCGCCGTGACGACGGATTGCCACGACGCCAGCGATGGGCCCGGTGGCTCCTCCTCCGGCGGCGAGAGCTCGAACCCGCATTGCTGGGCGGGCGGGCGGCTCATGGGCGTCTCCGCGGGCATGAAGTTCCAGTTCTAGAGACGTCTCGATCTCGTAACGAGGGGGCCCGCCGGGCCCCCTCTTCTTTTGTGCGCGCTGGACGGACCATCGCTGGCTCTCCCGAGAATTTCCGGCATAATCCGCGCGCCGGTCTCAGGTCCTTGAAGGGAGCAATCAATGGCGCTTGGACGCCATATCCCCCGATTTGCCTCAATGGGCGTTTGCCTGAGCGCGGGATTGATCTTCGCGCTCGGCGGCTCGGCGCGCACGGCCTCGACCGTCGATCTCCCCACCAGCGGCGGCGGCAAGGAGCGGGTGCTCTACATGCAGCCCGCGAATCCCGTGGCGGCGCTCATCATGTTTCCGGGCGGAGACGGACACATCAAGCTTGGTGGCGACGGCATTCCGATCGCCGGCGGGAATTTCCTGGTGCGCACGCGCGACAGCTGGGTCGCCCAGGGCATGGCCGTCGCGATCCCCGACGTGCCGGACAATCAGCGCCAGCTCTACAACTATCGGGCCGGCGCGGAGTATGCCGACGACATCGGCAAGATCGTCGCCTATGTGCGCACGCAGACGAAGGCGCCGATCTGGCTCGTGGGCACGAGCCAGGGAACCAACGCCGCCGTGGGTGGCGCCAGCCGCATGACCAAGGGCGAGATCGCGGGGGTGGTTCTCACCTCCACGCTCACGCGCCAGGGCGGCCGGCCGGAACTCAAAGAGACGGTCTTCCAGGCTAATCTCGCGGCGATCAATGTCCCGGTCCTGATCCTGTCGCACGCGAACGACCAGTGCGGCCTGACGCCCCCCGGTGACGGCGCCAACCTGAAGGCCGCGCTCAAGGGCTCACCGAAGGTCGAGGTGCAGACGGCGAGCGGCGGCCTGCCGCCGATCTCGCCGCCTTGCGAGGCCAAGGCCGCGCACGGCTTCTACGGCATCGAGGACCAGGTGGTGGCGCAGATCTCGAACTGGATCAAGGTCAACAGCAAGTAGCGCCGTCGTTCGTCGCTCTGCTCCGAGCCTCGTCCCCTGTTGTCGTCATGGCCGGGCTTGTCCCGGCCATCCACGTTTTCTTTCTTCGCTCGCTGTGAACACGTGGACCCCCGGGACAAGCCCGGGGGTGACGGATTATGGGCTGTTGCTGATGCGCTGCTGCCAAAACGGGCGTCAGGCCGGAACCGTCGCGGGCTCCACCTTGGCCGCGCAGAACTTGAACTCCGGGATCTTGCCGAAGGGGTCGAGCTGCGGGTTCGTGAGCACGTTGGCGGCGGCCTCGGCGTAGCAGAACGGGATGAAGATCAGGCCCGAGGGGATGGCGCCGTCGGCGCGCGCTTTGAGTTCGATGGCGCCGCGCCGGGTCGAGACGCGAATCATGTCGCCAGGCTTGATGCCGAACTTGCGGAAGTCGGCGGGCGCCAGGCTCGCCACCGCCTCCGGCTCCAGGAGGTCGAGGATGCTGGCGCGGCGGGTCATCGCGCCCGTATGCCAGTGCTCGAGCTGCCGGCCGGTGGTCAGCACCATCGGGTAATCGGCGTCGGGCTCCTCGGCGGGCGGGATCAGGCCCGCGGGCACCAGCTTGCCGCGGCGCGTCGGGGTCGGAAACCCGTCGCCGAAAACGATCTCATTGCCGGGCTTGTCGTCGGCATCACAAGGGTAGGTCACCGAGCTCTCGCGCTCGAGGCGCTCCCAGGTGATGTGATCGAGGGAGCGCATGGTCACCTTCATCTCCGCGAACACGTCCTTGGGATGCGTGTAGCTCCACGGCAAACCCAGACGCCGCGCGAGCTCCTGGATGATCCAGTAGTCCTCGCGCGCCTCGCCCGGCATCGGCAGCGCCCGGCGCCCGAGCTGCACCTGCCGGTTCGTGTTCGAGACCGTGCCGATCTTCTCAGGCCAGGCCGAGGCCGGCAGAATCACGTCGGCGTATTTCGCGGTCTCCGTAAGGAAAATGTCTTGCACAACGAGGTGCTCGAGCTTGGCGAGCGCCTCGCGGGCATGCTGGACGTCTGGGTCGGACATCGCGGGGTTCTCACCCATGATGTACATGCCGCGGATCACGTCCTCGTGGACCGCATTCATGATCTCGACCACCGTGAGGCCGCGCTTCGGATCGAGCTTCGTATTCCAGAGCTTCTCGTAGGTGCCGCGGACCTCCGCGTTCTCGACCGAGACATAGTCCGGGAAGAACATCGGGATGAGCCCCACGTCCGAGGCGCCCTGCACATTGTTCTGGCCGCGCAGCGGATGCAGCCCCGTGCCGGGCCGGCCGACCTGGCCCGTGATCAGCGAGAGCGCGATCAGGCAACGGGTGTTGTCGGTGCCGTGGATGTGCTGGGAGACGCCCATCCCCCAGAAGATGATCGCGGACTTCGCGCGCGCGAATGTGCGCGCGACCGTGCGCAGCGTCTCAGCGTCGATGCCGCAGATCGGCGCCATCTGTTCCGGCGGGAAGTTCTTCACGTTCTCACGGAGCCGCTCGAAGCCGTCGGTGTGCGCCTGGACGTACTGCTTGTCGGTGAGACCCTCCTCGATGATGGTGTGGAGGATCGCGTTCAGCATCGCGACGTCGCGGCTCGGCTTGAACTGCAGCATGTGCGTCGCGTGGCGCTTCAGCGCCTGGCCGCGCGGGTCCATCACGATGAGCGTCGCCCCGCGCTTCACAGCGTTTTTGAAGAAGGTCGCGGCAACCGGGTGGTTCTCGGTCGGATTGGCGCCGATCACCACGATCACGTCGGCGTCCTTCGCCGCCATGAAGGGCGCGGTCACCGCGCCCGAGCCGATGCCCTCGATGAGCCCTGCCACCGACGACGCGTGGCAGAGCCGCGTGCAGTGGTCGACGTTGTTCGTGCCAAAACCCGCACGCACCAGCTTCTGGAAGAGATAGGCCTCCTCGTTCGAGCCCTTGGCCGAGCCGAAGCCCGCGAGGCCCTTGCCGCCGTGCTGGTCGCGGATGCGCTTCAGGCCGGCGGCGGCGCGGTCGAGCGCCTCCTCCCAGGTCGCCTTGCGGAAATGCGTCCAGGGATTGGCCGGATCGATCTCGTCGTGCGGGTCCTTCTTGACGCCGGCCTTGCGGATCATCGGCACCGTGAGCCGGCCCGGATGGCTCACGTAGTCGAAGCCGAAGCGGCCCTTGACGCAAAGCCGGTTCAGGTTCGAGGGACCCTCGCGGCCGTCGACGTAGATGAGCTTGTCGTCCTTGATCTTGTAGGTGATCTGACAGCCGACACCGCAATAGGGACAGACGCTCGCCACCTCGCGGTCGACGCCATCGACATAGCGGTTCTGCGCGTCGACCCGTGTCGCCGGCATCAGCGCGCCCGTGGGACAGGCCTGCACGCACTCGCCGCAGGCGACGCAGGTGCTGTTCCCCATGGGATCGTCGAAGTCGAACACGATCTTGGCCCCGTGGCCGCGGGCGGCCATGCCGATCACGTCGTTCACCTGCACCTCGCGGCAGGCGCGGACGCAGAGATTGCATTGGATGCAGGCGTCGAGGTTGACCGCCATGGCAGGATGGCTGCGGTCGGGCGCGGGTTGATGGCGTGCCGGCAAGCGACTCTCGGACACGCCAACGCGATCGGCCCAATTCCAGAAGCGCGAGCCGGGGTCGTGGCTCTCCTCACGCTTCGGCTGATCGGCGACCAGCAGCTCGAACACCATCTGGCGCGAGAATTTCGCGCGCTCACTGGCGGTCTTCACCTTCATACCGTTCATGGGCTGGCGGATGCAGGAGGCCGCAAGCACGCGCTCGCCCTCGATCTCCACCATGCAGGCGCGGCAATTTCCATCGGCCCGGTATCCCGGCGCCGGGCTGTAGCAGAGATGCGGGATCTCGACGCCCTTGCGCTGCGCCACCTGCCAGATGGTCTCGCCCGGCCGCGCCTCGACTTCCTCGTCATCGAGCTGAAATTTGATCGCGTCGCTCATGCGAGGTCCTCCGCGAAATGCTTCAGCACCATCTTCACTGGATTCATCGCGGCCTGCCCGAGACCGCAGATCGATGCATCCGTCATCACCTTGGCGAGCTCCTGCAGGAGCGGCCCGTCCCATTTCGGCTTCGAGAGCAGGCCGACCACTTTCTCAGTGCCGACCCGACACGGCGTGCACTGACCGCAGCTCTCGTCCTCGAAGAACTTGAGCAGGTTCAACGTGACGGCCTTCATGTCGTCCTTGTCGGAGAGCACGATCACCGCCGCCGAGCCGATGAAGCAGCCGTGCGCCTCGAGCGTGCCGAAATCGAGCGGCAGGTCGCCCATGGCGGCCGGCAGGATGCCGCCGGAGCAGCCGCCCGGCAGGTAGGCCTTGAATTGATGGCCCTCCGCCATGCCGCCGCAATACTCGTCGATCAATTCCTTCACCGTGATCCCCGCCGGCGCGAGCTTGACGCCGGGGTTCTTCACCCGGCCCGAGACCGAGAAGCTGCGCGGCCCCTTGCGGTCGCGCCGGCCCTGGCTTGCGAACCACTGCGGGCCCTTCTCGACGATGTCGCGAACCCAGAACAGCGTCTCGACGTTGTTGATGAGGGTCGGCCGGCCGAAGAGGCCCACCTGCGAGGGATAGGGCGGCTTGTGGCGTGGCAGTCCGCGCTTGCCCTCGATGCTCTCGAGCATCGCGGACTCCTCGCCGCAAATGTAGGCGCCGGCGCCACGCCGCAGGTGGATCTCGGTGTGGCGCGAGAGTCCGGCCTTCTGGAGCGCCGCGATCTCTCGCTGCAGGATTTCGCGGCACTGCGGGTATTCGTCGCGCAGATAGATGTAGATCGCGGGCGCCTCGACCGCCCAGGCGCCGATCAGCATGCCCTCGAGGAACCGATGCGGATCGGCCTCGAGATAGTGCCGGTCCTTGAAAGTGCCAACCTCGCCCTCGTCGCCGTTCACCGCCATCAGCCGCGGCTTCGCCTCCTGGCGGACGAAGCGCCACTTGCGCCCGGTCGGGAAGCCGGCGCCGCCGAGGCCACGAATGGCGGAATCCTCGAGCGCCTTCACGATCTCCTCGACGGTCTTTTTGCCCGAGAGGCAGGCCTCGAGGAGCTGGTAGCCACCGTAGCCGCGATAGGCGGCGAGGTCGGGGTAGGCCGGGATATGCGGATGGGTCTCGCCCTTGGCGACGGCGTCCGAGACGCTCTCGACTGTCGCATGCTCGTGAAGCGCATGGCCGATCGCGACGGCGGGCGCATTGTGACAGCCGCCCATGCAGGGCGCGCGCACCACGCGCACATGACCGCCGAGCTTCGCCGGCAAATACTTGAGCAGGCGCTGGGCGCCCTCGAGCTCGCAGCTCAGACTGTCGCAGACCCGCACCGTGATCGGCGGTGGGGCCGTCTCGTCGTCCATCACGATGTCGAAGTGCGCGTAGAAACTCGCGACCTCGTAGACCTCGACCAGCGCGAGCTTCATCTCCTGCGCCAGCGCCGCCAGGTACCGTGCATGCAGGCAGTGATACTTGTCTTGGATCAGATGCAGATGCTCGATCAGGAGATCACGCTCTCGCGACCGGTCGCCGAGCAGTGCCTGCACCTCCGCCAACGCGTCCGGATCGACCTGGCGTCCCTTCGGCACATCGCGGCCGCGCCGGCGGCCAGAGCCGGGATGGATTGCGCGTTTCGTGGGTTGGGGTGAGGGTTGGGTCATCGGAGATGGATCTTCGAGATCAAGGCTCCACCCCCCTCCCTACCCTCCCCCTCAAGGGGGGAGGGGGAGAGAAGTCGGCGCGCAGATTTCCCCTCCCCCCTTGAGGGGGAGGTCGGCAGCGCGGCAGCGCTGACGGGAGAGGGGTCAGGAAAGACAGACTCATCGCTTCAACACCTGCACCATCGTACTCCCCAGCGCCGCCGGCGAATCGGCGACGGCGAAGCCGGCGCTGCGCATGGCCTCGACCTTGTGGCCAGCGGTGCCGGTGCCGCCCGAGATGATGGCGCCTGCATGGCCCATGCGGCGACCGGGTGGCGCGGTGGCGCCTGCGATGAAGCCGACGATGGGCTTCTTCACCGAGCTTCGCTTGATGAAGTCCGCGGCTTCCTCTTCGGCGGAGCCGCCGATCTCGCCAATCATGATGATCGAGCGAGTCTCGTCGTCCTTGAGGAAGAGCTCAAGCACGTCGATGAAGTTCGTCCCGTTGACGGGGTCGCCGCCGATCCCGACGCAGCTCGATTGCCCCAAGGCCGCCGCCGTGGTCTGTGCCACGGCCTCGTAAGTGAGCGTGCCCGAGCGCGAGACGATGCCGACATTGCCCTTGGTATGAATGTGGCCTGGCATGATGCCGATCTTGCACTGCTCGGGCGTGATCACGCCGGGGCAGTTGGGGCCGATGAGCCGGCTCTTGGAACCCTGGAGCGCGCGCTTCACCGTCACCATGTCGAGGACGGGAATGCCCTCGGTGATGCAGACGATCAGCGGGATCTCCGCGTCGATCGCCTCCAGGATGGCATCCGCGGCGAAGGGGGGTGGCACGTAAATCGCCGACGCATTGGCGCCGGTCTTGGCGACCGCCTCGGCCACGGTGTCGAACACGGGCAGGTCGAGATGCGTGGTGCCGCCTTTGCCCGGTGTGACGCCGCCCACCATCTTGGTGCCGTAGGCGATCGCCTGCTCGGAGTGGAAGGTGCCCTGGGCGCCGGTGAAGCCCTGGCAGATCACCTTGGTATCGCGGTTGACCAGGATGGACATCAGGCCGCCTCCTTCACCGCTTTCACCACCTTCTCGGCGGCGTCGGCGAGGTTGTCGGCGGAGACGATGGGGAGACCCGATTCCGCAAGGATCTTCTTGCCGAGGCGCACGTTGGTGCCCTCGAGCCGGACCACTAGCGGCACGTGGAGGCTCACCTCGCGCGCCGCCGCCACGATACCCTCGGCGATCACGTCGCAGCGCATGATGCCGCCGAAGATGTTGACCAGGATCCCCTCGACGTTGGGATCGCTGAGAATCAGCTTGAAGGCGGTGGTGACGCGCTCCTTGGTGGCGCCGCCGCCGACGTCGAGGAAGTTCGCGGGCTCGCCGCCATAGAGCTTGATGATGTCCATCGTCGCCATGGCAAGGCCGGCGCCGTTCACCATGCAGCCGATGTTGCCGTCGAGCTTGACGTAATTGAGCTCGTGCTTCTGCGCTTCGACCTCGATCGGGTCCTCCTCGGACTCGTCGCGCATCTCCGCCACGTCCTTGTGGCGGAAGAGCGCGTTGTCGTCGAAGTTCATCTTGGCGTCGAGCGCGATCACCTCGCCCGCGCCGGTCACCACCAGGGGATTGATCTCGACGATGGAAGCATCGAGGCTCGTGAAGGCCTTGTACATCGCGAGCATGAACCGGGTCGCGGCCTGGATCTGCTTGCCCTCGAGGCCGAGACCGAAGGCGAGCTCGCGGGCGTGGAAGGCCTGCATGCCGGTCGCGGGATCGATCGCGACCTTGAGGATCTTCTCCGGGTGCTTGGCGGCGACTTCCTCGATCTCCATGCCGCCTTCGGTCGACGCCATCATGGTGACGCGCGAGGTCCGGCGGTCGAGCAGCAGGCCCAGGTAGAGCTCGCGCTTGATGTCGCAGCCTTCCTCGATATAGACGCGCTTCACCTCGCGGCCCACGGCACCTGTTTGCTTTGTCACGAGCACGTGGCCCAGCATGGCGGCGGCACTCGCGCCGACATCCTCGATCGATTTCACGACCCGGACGCCGCCCTTGCCCTGGGGGTCGTTCTTGAAGCGGCCAGCGCCGCGGCCGCCCGCGTGGATCTGCGACTTCACCACCCACACGGGGCCGCCGAGATCGCGCGCGACCCGCTGCGCCTCCTCGGGCGTATAGGCGACGCCGCCGCGGGGTACGGCGACCCCGTATTTCTGCAGCAGGCTCTTCGCCTGGTACTCGTGGATGTTCATGGGCGGGTTCGGTTCCTCTCGATGCGGCGGCGCGGCCGGGGCTCAGGGCTTACTACCGGAACCCCGACGGCTGCAACCGCGCTCATGGGAAGGGCGATTTAGATCGCCCCCGCCTTGCGCAAATCAGCCATGGCGGCCTTGTCATAGCCGAGCTCCGCCAGGACCTCGTCGGTGTGCTCGCCCAAAAGCGGCGAGCGCTTCACATCGCTCGGGCTGTCCGACATCTTGATGGGATTGCCGACCGTCAGGTACTTGCCACGCTTGGGATGATCGACCTCGACGACGGTACCGGTCTTGCGCAGCGACGGCTCCTCGGCGATCTCCTTCATCGAGAGGATCGGACCGCAGGGAATGTCGTGCTTGTTGAGGATCTCCATCGCCTCGAACTTGTTCTTGGTCTTGGTCCAGTTCTCGATAGTGTCGAAGATCTCCTTGAGGCGCGGCAGACGGGCGTCGGGCTTGGCGTAGTCGGGGTGGGTGATCCACTCCTCCTTGCCGATCACCTTGCAGATCGCATCCCACACCGGCGCCTGGGTGATGAAGTAGATGTAGGCGTTGGGGTCGGTCTCCCAGCCCTTGCACTTCAAGATCCAACCGGGCTGACCTCCGCCGGAGGCATTGCCCGCGCGCGGCACGGCCTCACTGAACTTGCCGTGCGGATACTGCGGGTACTCCTTCATGATGTGCGTTCGGTCGAGGCGCTGCTGGTCGCGGAGCTTGACGCGGCAGAGGTTGAGCACGCCGTCCTGCATGGCCGCGAGCACCTTCTGCCCGCGGCCGCTGGTGTTCCGCTGATAAAGCGCGGCCACGATCCCGAGCGCCAAATGCAAGCCGGTGCCGCTGTCGCCGATCTGGGCGCCGGTCACCAGCGGCGGACCATCGTCGAAGCCGGTGGTGGAGGCGGCACCACCCGCGCATTGCGCGACGTTCTCATAGACCTTGCAGTCCTCGTAGGGACCGGGGCCGAATCCCTTCACCGACGCCACGATCATGCGGGGATTGAGCTGCTGGATGCGCTCCCAGGTGAAGCCCATGCGATCGAGCACGCCCGGCGCGAAGTTCTCCACCAGCACGTCGCAGTGCTTCACCAGCCTCTCCAACACGGCCTTGCCGCTGGGGTTCTTAGTGTCGAGCGTGATCGAGCGCTTGTTGTGGTTCAGCATGGTGAAATAGAGGCTGTCGACATCGGGGATGTCGCGGAGCTGACCGCGCGTGATGTCGCCGACGCCGGCGCGCTCCACCTTGATCACGTCGGCGCCCATCCAGGCCAGAAGCTGCGTACAGGTGGGTCCCGACTGCACGTGCGTGAAGTCGAGGATGCGAACGCCGTCGAGTGCCTTACCCATGTTTCTCTCCGAAATGCTTGTCGTTGCCTTGCCGCGAGGCGCTCTATTTCTTCCGCAGCGCGCTCTGCGGGTTGAGATTGCCGATCCGGCCGCTCTCGCTGCCGGCCGCGGGATCGATCACCGCGTTGATGAGGGTGGGCTTGCCCGAGTCCATCGCTGTGTTGACCGCGCGCCGGAGCTCGTCGGGCGTCGTCGCATTGACGCCGTGACCGCCGAAGGCCTCGATCATCTTGTCGTAGCGCGCGCCCTTGACGAAGACGGTGGTCGCGGGATCCGAGCCGCCGCCGCGGTTCACGTCGGTGCCGCGATAGATGCCGTCGTTGTTGAGGATGACGACGCAGACCGGCAGGCTGTAGCGGCAGATCGTCTCGATCTCCATGCCGCAGAAGCCGAAGGCGCTGTCGCCCTCGATCGCGAGCACCTTGTGCCCGGTCTCAACGGCGGCGGCAATGGCGGAGCCCATGCCGACGCCCATCACGCCCCAGGTGCCGACGTCGAGGCGCTTACGCGGCTTGTAGATGTCGATCACACCCCGAGCCAGGTCGAGCGCGTTGGCGCCTTCATTCACGAGGATCGCGTCCGGCCGCTCCTTCACGATCGCGCGCAGCACGCCGAGCGCGCCGTGATAGTCCATCGGTGAATTGTTGTTCATGAGGCGCGGCGCCATCTTGGCGATGTTCTCCTCGCGCTTCACCGCGACCGCCCCGGTCCATTCGGCGGGCGCCGCGGGCCAGTTGCCGCTCATCCCCTCGAGGAGGGCCGCGACGCAGGAGCCGATATCGCCCACCACCGGTGCCGCGATCTCGACATTGCTGTCCATCTCTTTGGGCTCGATGTCGATGTGAATGAATGTCTTCGGGGTCTCGCCCCAGGCTTTGCCCTTGCCGTGGGACAGCAGCCAGTTGAGGCGGGCGCCGATCAGCATCACGACGTCGGAGTCCTTGAGAACGGTCGAGCGCGCGGCGCCGGCGCATTGCGGATGCGTATCGGGCAAGAGGCCCTTCGCCATGCTCATGGGCAAGAAGGGGGCGCCGCTCTTCTCGACCAGCGCCTTGATCGCGTCGTCGGCCTGCGCGTAGGCGGCGCCCTTACCGAGGATGATGAGCGGACGCTTGGCGGATTTGAGCACCTCGAGGGCGCGCTTGATGGCGCTGAGCGCGGGGATCTGGGCGGGCGCCGCGTCGATCACCTTGACCAGGGACTTCCGGCCGGCCTCCGTGGGCATGACCTGGCCGAGGAGCTTGCCGGGCAGGTCGAGATAAACGCCGCCCGGCCGGCCCGAGACCGCCGCGCGGATCGCACGCGCAAAGCCGATGCCGATGTCGGCCGCATGCAGCACGCGGAAGGCCGCCTTGCAGAGCGGCTTCGCGATGGCGAGCTGGTCCATCTCCTCGTAGTCGCCCTGCTGCAGGTCGACGACCTCGCGCTCGGACGAGCCCGAGATCAGGATCATGGGGAAGCAGTTGGTGGTGGCGTGCGCGAGCGCCGTCAGGCCGTTGAGGAAGCCGGGCGCCGACACCGTGAGACAGACGCCGGGCTTCTTGGTCAGGAACCCCGCGATCGCCGCGGCATAGCCCGCATTCTGCTCGTGGCGGAACGAGAGCACGCGGATCCCGGCGGCCTGCGCCATCCGGCCCAGATCCGTGATGGGAATGCCGGGCACGCCGTAGATCGTCGTGAGTCCGTTGAGCTTGAGCGCCTCGATGACGAGGTGGAAGCCGTCGGTCAGCTCCTGCGCCTCGTCGGCCCTCGGCTGCTCCTTGAGCGTGGTGGCTTGCGTCATCGGGGCGCGTTCTCCCTCGGGTCGTCTTGGTCGTTCAGCTCAGGAAGTCGCAATACTTCTCGACGTGCGCTGCCAGGTTCAGCGCGTGCTCGCGGTCGAGGCGCTCGGCAAGCTCAGTGTTGCGCCGCTCCAGGGCCTCGATGATCCGCATGTGATCGGCGATCGAGCGTGCCGCGCGATCGGATTGCCGGATGGTGACCTGTCGGATCGCGCGCACGTGGATCAGCAGGTTCTCGGTCAGGTCGGCGATCAGCTTCGACTTGCTCAGTCGGATGATCGCCTGATGGAAGGCCAGGTTCGCGTCGGAGTACTCGTCCATGTGCGCGCCATCGGGAGCCTCGCCGTGGAACTCGTCGAAGAGCCGGCGCAGGCCCGCGATCTCGGCGTCGCTGGCGTTGAGGGTGATGAGGCGCGCCGCCATGCTCTCGAGCGCCGCCCAGACCTGGATGATCTCCAGCATCTCCTTCATGGTCTTGCGCACCACGAAGACCCCGCGACGCGGCAGGGTGCGGACGAAGCCCTCCTGCTCGAGAAGCGTCATCGCCTCGCGGATCGGCGTGCGACTCACGCCCAGATCCTGCGAGAGCTGGCGCTCGTCGAGGCGGATCTCGTGCGGATGCGCGTAGATGTTGACCGCGGTGATGGCCTGCTTGAGCGCGTGATAGGCCTGAGTCCGGAAGCTCGACTGCGTGTCGATCGGCTTGACGGAGAGTCGCGGCGTCGCGACGACGATGTCTTCGGCCATTCCGTCCCTCACCTCGATCTCTAGAAATCAAGGGCTTATGGGCGTTGTCCACGAGTGAGTGCCCGTTATTCCCAATCTTGTATACCACATGCCACAGAGCTGCAAGCGGGCTGGAGTCGTCACCTGAATGCATGCATTTCTTGACAGCGCGTAGACCAACCCCCTAGAGCCTCCGGTCACGCCGGAGCGCTCACACAGGGGAAGCCAGCCGCCATGCCGCTCACCAAGAAACACGTCCGCTACGGCGGGCGCGTGGTCATCCTCGGGTTCGGAAGCATCGGCCAGGGCACCCTGCCACTGATCCTCCGCCACGTGGACATGGATCCCAAGCGGATCACTATCATTACGGCCGAGGAGCGCGGGAAGGAGGAGGCCGATAAGCTCGGCATCACCTTCATCATCAATCCCCTGACTCGTGAGAACTACGTCCGCGTGCTGGACCCGATGCTGGGTCCCGGCGATTTCCTCCTGAACCTCTCGGTCGACGTCTCGAGCGTGGCACTCATCGAGTTCTGCCACCACAAGGGCGTGCTCTACCTCGACACCTGCATCGAGCCGTGGCCCGGCGGCTACACCGATACGTCGCTCTCGCCCGCACAGCGCTCGAACTATGCGCTCCGCGAGCAGGCGCTCGAGGTCCGGCGGAAGACCGGCGGCAAGGGCCCGACCGCGATCCTGACCCACGGCGCCAATCCCGGCCTGGTCTCGCATTTCGTGAAGCAGGCGATGCTCGACGTGGCCGACGCCACCGGCCTCAAGATCTCCGCGCCCAAGAGCAAGGCCGACTGGGCCGCCCTCGGGCAGAGGCTCGGCGTCAAGGTGATCCACATCGCGGAGCGCGATACCCAGGTCTCCAACCAGCCCAAACGCCCCGGCGAGTTCGTCAACACCTGGTCCGTCGACGGATTCTTCAGCGAGGGCTCACAGCCCGCCGAGCTCGGCTGGGGCAGTCACGAGAAGCATTTTCCGGCGGATGGCAAACGGCACGATTTCGGCTGCGACTGCGCGATCTACCTGATGCGACCCGGCGCCAGCACGCGGATGCGCAGCTGGACGCCGCTCGAGGGCCCCTATCACGGCTTCCTGATCACCCACGGCGAGTCGATCTCGATCTCCGACTATTTCACGGTAAGGAACGGCAACCGCCTCGCCTATCGCCCGACCGTGCATTACGCCTATCACCCCTGCGACGATGCCGTGCTCTCGATCCACGAGCTCGCCGGCAAGAACTGGCACCTGCAGACCGAGAAGCGGATTCTGATGGACGAGATCACCACGGGGATCGACGAGCTCGGGGTGCTCCTCATGGGCCACGCGAAGGGTGCCTACTGGTACGGCTCGGTGCTCTCGATCGACGAGGCGCGCGCGCTCGTGCCCTATCACAACGCGACCGGCCTCCAGGTCACGTCGCCGGTGCTCGCGGGCATGATCTGGTCGATCGAGAATCCCGAGCGCGGCGTCACAGAACCCGACGAGATGGACCACGATCGCATCCTCGAGATCTGCCGGCCCTATCTCGGCAAGCTCGTGGGCGCCTACAGCGACTGGACGCCGCTCCACGATCGCGGCCGCCTCTTCCCCGAGGACGTCGACCCCAGCGACCCCTGGCAGTTCAAGAATTTCCGGGTGGTGTGAGTGGGAGCAACGTCCGCACGTGCGGACTCACTCATCTCCCCCTCCCCCCTTGAGGGGGAGGGTAGGGAGGGGGGGTCCGCCGACACGATGCCTTGGTTCGATCTTGCGGCGGAGCGACACCCCTCACCCAGCTCCGGCTAAGCTCGCTTCGCTCGCTAAGCCTTCGCAACCCTCTCCCTCAAGGGGAGAGGGGGCGTCCGTAGATCCGATCTACCGCAGCAGCCGCGTCCAGATCTTCTCGCGCAAGTCGAGCGCCGCCTTGGAGCACAGCTGAAGCGGCCGGAATCGCGGGACCATCGCTTCGGGCGTATTGAAGGCTGCGTCGTTGCGCAGGTCTTCCTTGAGATGCTGCTCGGCCCCCGAGATCGCGTTGTTGTAGCCGGTGTAGTTCGAGGCCTCGGCCGCGTTCTTCGGGTCCATCATGAAATTGAGGAACAGCTTCGCGTTCTCGATGTGCTTCGCGCCTTTGGGCACCGCGAGGTTGTCGCCCCAGAGATTGAGGCCCTCCTTCGGATAGATGTAGACGATGCTCGAGAGCTTCGCGTGCGCGCGGTGGAACGAGCCGTTCCACATCAGCTCCATCGCGACGTCGCCGCTGGCGACGCGATCGACCGTGCCCTCGGCGTTGTAGACCTTCACGGCGGGCTTCTGCTTCTCCAGCAGCTCCAGGATCTTCTGCCCGTCCTCGGCCTTCTCCGTACACTGATCGAGACCGAGATAGTATTCGGCGGCGGTGATCACCTCGCCCATGTCCTTGAGCATGCCGATCTTGCCGACGAAGTCCTGACGCGGCTCGAAGAGCTCCTTCCAGCTGTCGTCGATCTTGCCACCCGCGACTTTGGCGGTGTCGTAGACCAGGCCGGTCGTGCCCCACATGTAGGGCACGGAATAGGCGCGGCCGGGATCGAAGCTCGGGTTGTCGAACGGCTTTTTGACGCTCTTGTAGTTCGAGAATGTGCCGGCATCGACCTTGAGGACGAGGCCGTCCTTGATCATCTGTTGCAGCGTCGGCCCGGTCGGCACCACCACGTCATAGCCGGCGCCGCCCGCCTGCAGCTTCGAGAGCATGGACTCGTTGGTGTCGTAGGTGTCGAGCGTGACCTTGATCCCGGTCTCCGCCTCGAAGCGCTTGAGGAGATCGGGCGACATGTAGTTCGACCAGTTGAAGAGCAGCAGCTCTTTCTCCTCGGCCGCGGACGCGGTGACACCCGCCGCCGGAATCGATAGCGCCGCCGCCGCGGCGATCGCCATAACGATGCGTCTCATAAGCTTGACCTCCCCTTGGTTGAGCCCGGCCGTCACTGGAAACGGCGGCCGAGCAGGTACGAAACCGTGAGCAGCGCGATCGACGCCAGCATGAGCAGCGTCGAGATGGCATTGACCGCGGGCGTCACACCCATGCGGACCATGCTGAAGACGTAGACGGGGAGCGTGGTGGCCCCCGGTCCCGAGACGAAGTAGCTGACGACCACGTCGCCCAAGGAGCTGATGAAGGCGAGCATCGCGCCCGCCGCGATGCCGGGCCAGATCAGCGGCAGCACGATCCGCCGGAAGCCCTGCCAGGGCGTCGCATAGAGGTCCGCCGCGGCCTCGGCGAGTGCGGGATCAAGGCCCTGGAGCCGTGCGCGGATCGGCAGGTACGCGAAGGGGATCGCGAACACCGAGTGCGCCAGCATGATGCTGACGATGCCGAGTGGCACGCCGACCATGACGAAGAAGAGAAGCGTTGCGATGCCCGCGACGATGTCCGGCACGATGAGCGGCAATCCGATCATCGCCTCGAAGCCGGACTGCAGGCGGAAGCGCGGGCCAGAGGTCGCGAGCGCCGCCATGGTCGCGATGATCGTGCCGGTGGTTGTCGCCCCGCTGGCGACGACCAGCGAGTTCCGGATCGCGCGCAGCATGTCGGCATTGCCGAGCACATCCAGGTACCAGTGGATGCTGAACCCTTCCCAGCGCGCGAGCGAGGAGTCGCCGGCGCTGAAGGAGAGGATCACCAGCGCCACGATCGGCACATAGAGATAGAGGAAGGCCGCAATCGCGACCGCCCGCGTGCCCGGAAAGCGCCAGAGATCGAAGCGCCAGAGCGTGAAGCGGGCCGGGAGTACGGCGTCGGTCATGGCTTGGGCTCGCGGCGCCGATAGCGCGCGGCGTGCGCCGAGAGCGCGAGCAGCACCAGGACCAGCAGCACGAAGGAGAGCGCCGCGCCGAACGGCCAGTTCCGCGACTGCCCGAATTGCTGCTGGATCAGGCTGCCGATCATCATAGACTTGGCGCCGCCCAGCAGCTCCGGGCTGATGAAGGCGCCGAGGCCGGGCACGAAGACCAGGATCGCGCCGCCCACCACGCCCGGCATCGAGAGCGGCAGGATCACGCGGCGGAACGCGAGCCAGCGGTTGGCGCCGAGGTCGAAGGCCGCCTCGATGAGCCGCCGATCGAGCTTCTCGAGGCTCACATAGATCGGCAGCACCATGTAGGGCAGGAACGAATAGGTGAGGCCGATGGTGGTGGCGAGCGGCGTATAGAGCACGTCAATGTGCTGGCCGGTGAGCCCGAGCCGCGCCAGCACCCAGTCGATCACACCATCGTTCCGGAGCAGCAGGATCCAGGCGTAATTGCGCACGAGGATGTTGGTCCAGAATGGGATGGTCACGATGAAGACCAGCAACAGCCGCCGCCGCGGCGGCTGGAATGCCATCCAGAGCGCCATCGGGAAGGCCACGGCCAGCGTGACCGCCGTGGTGATCGCCGCCACCGCGATCGAGCGCCCGAAGATGTGGAGGTAATCCGTGTTGACCGCGAGCCGATCCGCGAGATCGCGCTCGAACAGGAACTGGACGTAGGCGTCGGCGGTATGCTGGGTCCAGATCACGCCGCCGGTGGCACCGCGCTCCAAAGTGGAGACATAGGCCATGAGCCCCAGTGGCGCGATCAGGAGCAAGCCGATGGTCAGCACCGACGGCGCCAGCAACCCCGCGCGGCGGAGGCTTCCCATCATTGCGCGAGCACCCGGATCGCCGCCGGCGGCAGGACGATCCCGACCGCCTCGCCCGCGCGCACCCGCGACCGCGGCCCCTCGCGGTTCTGCTCGCGGACCCTGAATCGCAGGCCACCTTCGAGCACGACCAGATAGATCGTGTCGCTACCGATATAGACCACCTGCTCGACGCGCGCGGAGAGCGCCGACCCCCCGATCGGCGCCAGCACCGCGCGCTCCGGCCGGATCACCAGAGTCACGTTCTGGTCGGGTGGACCCGCCTCGGCGGTCTCGATCTCGACGCCCGAGGCCAAGCGGAACCGCGCGGTGCCGATGCGGGTGGCATCGAGGAGATTGGTCTCGCCGATGAAATCGGCGACGAAGCGCGCGCTTGGATGCTCGTAGATCTCCTCGGGCGTGCCGACCTGCAGGATGTGGCCGGCCCGCATCACGGCAATGCGGTCGGACATGGTGAGGGCCTCGTGCTGGTCGTGGGTCACGAACACGAACGTGATGCCAACCTCGTGCTGGAGGCGCTTGAGCTCAAGCTGCATCTCCGTGCGCAACTTGAGGTCGAGGGCGGAGAGCGGCTCGTCGAGCAGGAGCACGCGCGGCTTGTTGGCGAGCGCGCGGGCAAGTGCCACGCGCTGTTGCTGGCCGCCCGAGAGCTGCGCGGGCTTGCGCGATTCGAGGCCCTCGAGCTTTACCAGGCCGAGCATCTCCTTGACCCGCGCGTCGATCTCCGCGCGCGGCTGGCGCTTCATCTCGAGGCCGAAGGCGACATTCTGCGCGACCGTGAGGTGCGGGAAGACGGCGTAGCTTTGAAAGACCGTGTTCACGGGCCGCCGGTAGGGCGGCAATCCGTCCAGCGGCGTGCCGTCGAGCAGGATGCTGCCAGAGTCCTGGGTTTCGAATCCCGCGATGAGGCGCAGCAAGGTGGTCTTGCCGCAGCCGCTCGGCCCCAAGAGCGTGAAGAACTCGTTCGATCGGATCCCGACGGATATGGCGTCGAGGGCGCGGACCGCGCCCGCGGCGAAGGTCTTCGTGATGTTGCGGCAATCGACCGCGATGGTCGCGGTCTGAGCTTTGGCGCCCGGCGTCGGGGTCGTATCGGGGCGGGCCACCGCGAGCCGGGTGACATTCGCAGGATTTGTCCCGGGCGCACTCATCGACCGAGCCTGTCCATGAGGGTCTGATAGTACATCGCGGCG
>DATEGF010000380.1:0-7219 GCA_035280245.1 Allostellaceae bacterium | reverse complement strand
CCGAGCATCACCAGCGCGCCCGCATAGTAAGGCGCGTTCCGGCCGATCAGCTCGAAGAGCGGGCCCGCGATCGCGGGTCCCACGACGCGGGCGAGGCTCGCGCCCGACTGTGATACGCCCATGATCCCGCCGCGCTCCTCGACGCCCGCCTGCCGCGAGATCAGCGAATTGATGGAGGGATTGAGCAGGCCCATGCCGACCGCGAGACAGGCGCTTGCCACCAACAGCATCGCGAGATCGGAGGAGACCGTGATCGTCGCGAGGCCGACGGCGATGGAGGCCGCGCCGATAAGCACGAGCCGCGCCTCCCCAAGCCGGCGCGAGAGCGGCCCGATCAGCACCCCTTGCACCACGATCAGCACGCAGCCCACGAAGAAGAAGAGCCAGCCCACCTGCGCCGGCCCCCAGCCGAACGCCTCTTTGGTCCAAAGCGCGAAGGTGGTCTCCATTCCTGAGAAGGCCGCGGTGATCGCGAAGAAGAGCAAAATGAGAAGCCGCAGCATCGGGCGGCCCATGCTGCTTTTCGCGAGGTCCCAGCGGCTCGCGCGTGGCGCCGGCGCGCCGGTCCGGGTCAGGCTCTCCTTCAGGAGTGCGATCACCAAGACGAAGGCGAGCGCCGAGAGCGCGGCGGCGAGGAAGGCCGGTCGCTGGAGATCGGCCGGCGTGGGATTGGTGCCCGCCACCACGCCGCCGAGCCACGGGCCGAGGGTGAATCCCAGCCCGAAGGCAGCGCCGATCATGCCCATGCCCTTGGCGCGCGCCTCGGGCGAGGTCACGTCGGTGATGTAGGCCTGCGCCGCCGCGAGATTGCCGGCGCCCGCGCCCGCCAGCAGCCGCGCCCCGAACAGCATCCAGAGCGCGCTCGCGAACCCCAGCCACACATAGGCAAGGCACGAGCACGCCATGCTCACCATCAACACCGGCCGCCGCCCGATCCGATCGCTGAGCCGGCCCAGCACCGGCGACATGAAGAACTGCGCGAAGGAATAGCAGGACATGAGCAGGGTCACCGCCGTCGGGCTCGCGCCGAAGTGCACGCCGTAGAACGGCAGCTGCGGGATGATGATCCCGAAGCCCAAGAGATCGATGAATACGATCAGGAACAGAACGGCCATTCCCGCATAGATAGCGCGGATGGGGTGGCGTTAACAGGGCGCCAGGCGGCAAACAGGCATGCGCATTGAGAATCCCCCTCACCCAGCTCCGCCTAAGCTCGCTCCGCTCGCTAAGGCTACGCATCCCTCTCCCCTCCGGGGAGAGGAAAGGTGAGGGGGTCTCGCCGCATCTCTGACGTCCGCTGCCCAGACTTGTTCTAGCCATCCACGTCGGTCAGTGTCTCGCTCGACCACGCGGATGCGCGGGTCAAGCCCGCATGACGATTGTGGGGCGGCTACAGCGGAGTAATTCAGAATGCGCAGCGACCTCTCCGTTCGCCGCCTTGAGCCCTCGGACGTCGCGCTCTATCGCGAGCTTCGGCTCGAAGCGCTCCGGCTCCATCCCTTGGCCTATGGCTCCACGTTCGAGATGGAATCCACGGCGCCGCTCGATTTCTTCGAACAGCGCCTCGTAAGCTCGGAAGTCCTGCTCGGCAGCATCGGCGACGCTCCCATGGGGATCGTCCGGTTCTCGATCCCGACCTTCGTCACGGAGCGCCACAAGGGGATGCTCACGGGCATGTACGTGCGCGACGTGGCGCGTGGCAGCGGCCTCGCCTCGGCGCTCGTGGACGCGGTCATCGAGCGCGCACGCCGCCGGGTGATTTTCGTCGAGCTCTCGGTCGTCACCACGAACGAGCGCGCTCGCCGGCTCTACGCGCGCCATGGCTTCGAGATCTACGGCGTCGATCCCTGCGCGCTGAAGCACGGCGATCGCTATTTCGACGAATACCTGATGACCCGCTTCCTCGAGCCGCCGCCGGGCTGGACGGTGCCTAAGCCGCCATCCGTCGCTTGGCGATGAGCTTCAGGATCTCCCCGGCGGCGAGCGGGATGTTGGTGCCGGGGCCGTAGACCGCGGAGACGCCCGCGCGCATCAAGAACTCGTAATCCTGCGGCGGGATGACACCGCCGCAGATCACGAGGATATCGTCGCCGCCCTCTTGGCGGAGCGCCTTGAGTAGCGCCGGCACCAGCGTCTTGTGGCCGGCGGCTTGGGTCGAGACGCCGATCACGTGGACGTCGTTCTCGACCGCCTGGCGCGCGGCCTCCTCGGGCGTCTGGAACAGCGGCCCCACGTCGACGTCGAAGCCTATGTCGGCGAAGGCCGTGGCGATCACCTTGGCGCCGCGGTCGTGGCCGTCCTGGCCGAGCTTCACCACCAGCATGCGCGGGCGCCTGCCCTCGCTGCGCGCGAAGCTCTCGACCTCACGCTGAATGCGCTTGAAACCGTCGTCGCCCTCGTAGATCCCACCATAGACACCGGAGACCGAGCGGACGGTGGCGCGATGCCGCGTGAACACGGTCTCGAGCGCGTCCGAGATTTCGCCCACCGTGGCGCGCGCCCGTGATGCCTCGACCGAGAGCGCCAGCAGGTTCCCCTGCCCGCTCCGTGCCGCCTCAGTCAGCGCCGCGAGCGCCGATTTGACGCGGGCGTGGTCGCGCTTGGCACGGATGTCCTTCAGCCGCGCGATCTGCTGCTCGCGCACGCGCGTATTGTCGACCTCGAGCAGCTTCACCGGCGGCATGGCGCCGGACTTGTACTTGTTGACGCCGACGATCACCTCCTCGCCACGGTCGAGGCGCGCCTGGCGGCGCGCGGCCGCCTCCTCGATCCGAAGCTTCGGCAGGCCCTGCTCCACCGCCTTGGTCATGCCGCCGAGCTTCTCGACCTCGTCGATCAGGTCCATGGCGGCGGAGGCGACCGAGTGCGTGAGGCTCTCGACGTAATAGCTGCCGCCGAGCGGATCGACCACATGAGTGACGCCCGCCTCCTCCGCGAGGATCAGCTGCGTGTTGCGCGCAATCTGCGCCGAGAACGGCGTCGGCAAGGCCATGGCCTCGTCGAAGGAATTGGTGTGCAGCGACTGCGTACCGCCGAGCACGGCGGCAAGCGCCTCGATGGTGGTGCGGACGATGTTGTTGTAGGGATCCTGCTCCGTGAGGCTGACGCCCGAGGTCTGCACGTGCGTCCGGAGCTGCAGGCTCGCGGGGTTCTCCGGATTGAACCGGCTGATCAGCTTCGCCCAGAGGAGCCGCGCGGCGCGGAGCTTCGCGATCTCCATGAAGAAGTTCATGCCCATGCAGAAGAAGAACGAGAGCCGTGGCGCGAAGGCGTCGATGTCGAGGCGGCGCGAGAGCGCCGCGCGCACGTAATCGAGGCCGTCCGCCAGCGTGAAGGCGAGCTCCTGCACGCAGGTCGCGCCCGCCTCCTGCATGTGATAGCCGGAGATCGAGATCGAGTTGAACCGCGGCATGTGCTTCGCGGTGTACTCGATGATGTCCGCGACGATCCGCATCGAGGGCTCGGGCGGATAGATGTAGGTGTTGCGGACCATGAACTCCTTGAGGATGTCGTTCTGGATCGTCCCCTGGAGTTTTTCCGCCGACACGCCCTGCTCTTCCGCCGCCACGATGAAGCCCGCGAGCACCGGCAGCACGGCGCCGTTCATGGTCATGCTGACGGTCATCTTGTCGAGCGGGATGCCGTCGAAGAGGATCTTCATGTCCTCGACGCTGTCGATGGCGACGCCGGCTTTCCCGACATCGCCGACGACGCGCGGGTGGTCGCTGTCGTAGCCGCGGTGCGTCGCGAGGTCGAAGGCGACCGAGAGGCCCATTTGCCCCGCCTTCAGGTTCTCGCGATAGAATTTGTTGGAGTCCTCCGCGGTCGAGAAGCCCGCGTATTGCCGGATGGTCCAGGGCCGGTTCGCGTACATGGTACCGCGCACGCCGCGCAGATAGGGTGCGAAGCCTGGCAAAGTGTCGACGTGGCCGAGCCGCTCGAGATCCGAAGCCGTATAGAGCGGCTTGATCGCGATCCCCTCCGGCGTCTGCCACGTGAGTGACTCCGCGGGCTTGCCGCCGAGCTCCTTCGCCGCGAGCGCCTGCCAGTCCGGGAGCGATTTCTTCGGAAAATCCGCCATCGGGAAACTATAGCGCCGCCGGCAATGGCGCGTCCATTTTGCGCCGTCCCGCCGCGTGTCGCGCCACCAGGATCGTCGTCACCAGGAGCAGCGCGCCCGCCTGATGCGCGACCGCCAGCGGGATCGGCACCACCAGCAGCAACGTCGCGATACCCAGGCCGAGCTGCAGCGTCGCCACCGCCGCGACGGCGTGGAGTGCGAGACGCAGGTCGTAGGCTAGATCGCGCCTCAGTGACCAGAGCCATACGCCGATCGCGGAAAGCCAAGTCAGCTCCGCCAGCACGCGGTGATCAAACTGCGCGGCGGCGAGGCTCTCGAAGGGATTGAGGTACCAGGACGCCGCGGTCACGTAATCCGGCGGGATCACATAGCCGTTCATCAGCGGGAACGTATTGTAGATGTAGCCCGCGCGGAGCCCCGCGACGAAGCCGCCGGCGGCGAGGGTGACGAGGGCGAGGGCGAGGAGCGCGGTCAGTGTGCGGCGGAGATTTGCGGGAGCGGCACCCTCACCCTCCCGTTGCTGCGCAACGGGTCCCTCCCTCTCCCGCCCAAGCGCGGGAGAGGGGTAAGCGGCCCCTCGCCCACGAAGTGGGAGAGGGAGGGACCCATCGGCGTAAGCCGATGGGAGGGTGAGGGTTGGTCGCCAGAGATCCAACGCGACCCAAATAATCGCCAGATAGAGCGCGACCGCCGCGAGGAGATGCGCGACCAGCCTGTATTGGTTCACCTCGATCCGATCCGCGAGGCCGCTCTCCACCATGTACCAGCCGAGGGCCCCCTGGAGACCGCCCAGCACGAAGAGCACCGCGAGTTTGGGGGCGAGCGCCCAGGACAGGCGCCGCGTCGCCAAAAACCACAGGAACGGCACGCCGAAGGCGATGCCGATAAGTCGGCCCCAGAGCCGATGCAGATATTCCCAGAAGAAGATCGTCTTGAATTCGCCGAGCGTCATGCCGGCATGGATCGCCTGGTATTGCGGGATCGCCTTGTAGTGGTCGAACTCTTGCGACCAATCGGCGGCGCTCAAGGGTGGGATCACGCCGGAGATCGGCTGCCACTCCGTGATGGAGAGGCCCGACTCCGTCACCCGCGTGACGCCGCCGATCACCACCATCAGAAAGATCATGGCGGCGCAGCCGAAGAGCCAGAGCGCGATCCCGCGATCGCCGCCCGTGGCGGCATCGGGTGCGGGCTCGACGAGCGACGATGGCGCGAGCGAGGTCATGGGGCGCGGCGACACTGCGCGCGCACGCCTCGACTTGGCAAGAGCCACGCCGACGCAGCAGTCAAGAAGATTAGTGCAGGCTCAGAGAGACCTGCGCGTGGCGCATCTTGCCCGGCGAGACCAGCGGCACCTGCGCCACCTTCACCGAATGCAGCTTGCCCTCGATGTTGCTGGTCCAGAAATCCAGGAACTTCCGCAGCACCGGATAGTCCGGCGCAATATCGAGCTGCTGCCAGAGGAAGCTCTGCAGCAGCGCGGGATGATCCGGCAGGTGGTAGAGGATCTCCGCGGTGGTGAGGCGATAACCCTTGAGCTGGCAGTAGAGGTTCGTGGTGGACATGGCGTGCACCTCGATGTTCTTCGCTGACGAAACGCGCCTGCGCTTGACCATGTTCATGATAAATCCGCAGCCATCAAGAAAAACTTAATTATATCAGCGCACTAGCAGCCTATCTCCAAGACTGCTGCCAAAATCGCATCGCTCCCTTGACAGAAAAAGGGGCAGCCCTTATTTGCCTTGGCACTCGCTCCGTGAGAGTGCCAATCCGTGCGCTCAGCGGAGGGCGTTCAAAGAAACCAGAGGAGGAGTTTTACTAATGAAATTCAGGCCATTGCAGGACCGCGTCCTGGTCCGCCGCATCGAGCAGGAGGAGAAGACCGCCGGCGGCATCATCATTCCCGACACGGCGAAGGAAAAGCCGATGGAGGGCGAGGTGATCGCGGTGGGTCCGGGCGCCCGCGGGGAGGATGGCAAGCTGCACCCCCTCGACGTCAAAGCCCACGACCGGATCCTGTTCGGCAAGTGGTCGGGCAGCGAGGTCAAGATCGATGGTGAAGAACTCATCATCATGAAGGAATCCGACATTCTCGGAATCATCGAGGGCGGCGCCACCAAGCGCAAAGCCGCCTAAGCAAACCAGGGAAACATCAACATGGCTGCAAAAGAAGTTCGGTTCAGCGGCGATGCGCGCGACCGCATGTTGCGCGGCATCGACATTCTCGCGAACGCGGTTCGCGTGACGCTCGGCCCCAAGGGCCGCAACGTCGTGCTCGACAAGTCGTTCGGCGCGCCCCGCATCACCAAGGACGGCGTCACCGTCGCCAAGGAGATCGAGCTCGCCGACAAGTTCGAGAACATGGGCGCGCAGATGGTTCGCGAGGTGGCATCCAAGACCAGCGACCAGGCGGGCGATGGCACCACCACCGCGACCGTGCTCGCGCAAGCGATCGTGCGCGAGGGTGCCAAGGCCGAGGCCGCCGGCATGAACCCGATGGACTTGAAGCGCGGCATCGACCTCGCGGTCGCCGCCGTGGTCGAGGACGTGAAGAAGCGGTCCAAGAAGGTCTCCACCAACGAGGAGATCGCCCAAGTCGGCACCATCTCGGCGAACGGCGACAAAGAGATCGGTGAGATGATCGCCAAGGCGATGCAGAAGGTCGGCAACGAGGGCGTGATCACGGTCGAGGAGGCGAAGAGCCTGGAGACCGAGCTCGACGTGGTCGAGGGCATGCAGTTCGACCGCGGCTATATCTCGCCCTACTTCGTGACCAACGCCGAGAAGATGCTCGCGGAGCTCGAGGACCCCTACATTCTCCTGCACGAGAAGAAGCTCTCGGGCCTGCAGGCGATGCTCCCGCTGCTCGAGTCGGTCGTGCAGTCGGGCAAGCCGCTGCTGATCGTCGCCGAGGACGTCGAGGGTGAGGCGCTCGCGACGCTGGTGGTCAACAAGCTCCGCGGTGGCCTCAAGGTCGCGGCGGTGAAGGCGCCGGGCTTCGGCGATCGCCGCAAGGCGATGCTCGAGGACATGGCGATCCTGACCGGTGGCCAGATGATCAGCGAGGATCTCGGGATCAAGCTCGAGAACGTCACGATCGCGATGCTCGGCCGCGCCAAGAAAGTGATGATCGACAAG
>DATEGF010000379.1:0-25761 GCA_035280245.1 Allostellaceae bacterium | reverse complement strand
CGTAGCCGTTCGATGCCGCCACCTGCAGCTTCGCTTGCGGCTTGTCGACGATATGATGGACGAGGTCCTTGGCGGCGCTCTTGTTCTTGCCGAAGCTCCACACGCCGTAGAAGAAGGGCAGATAGGGCGCGAAGCGGCCTTTCGGCCCTTTCGGCATGTCATGCGTCCAGCACTGCTCGGCGACCTTGATGTTGTCGCGCTTGGCGACCGACCAGGCGCTCGGCGGGTTGCAGATGCTCGAGCCCTTGCCGGAGATCAGCCAGCGGTTGTTGCCGGCGTCGTCCCAGGCGTAGGCGTCGGGCGCGTTCCACTGCATCAGCTTGACCATGTACTCGAGCGCCTGCCGCGTCTCGTTGGAGTCGACCTTGATGTTGTCCTTCTCGTCGACGAAGACCGATCCGTAGGAGTGGAACACCGCGCCCACGAGGTCGATCGCGTCGCTGGTCTGACCCATCGGCAGACCGACCGGATAGCCGCCCTTGGCGAGCTGCTCGGCCGTCTTGAGATAGAGATCCCAATTCCAGCTTTCGACCAGGGCCTGGTCGCGCTTGCCACCGGGACCCGGAAAGATCTTCTGGAGATCGAGATTGCAGAACTGCTTGTAGAGGTCGAGCCGCGAGCAGGCGGGCTTGACCTGGCTGCCGACGATCGTGGGGACGGCCATCCACTTGTTGTCGAACTTGGCAAGGTACTCGGTCACCGGTGCGATCGGACCGTGATCCTTGATCAGCGCGTTGGTCACCTCGTCCATGGGATCGAGCACGGCGCGATGCACCGCGATCTGCCAGGCGCGGTGCTGCATGATGTCGTGGCCGGTCTTGGCCTGCGCCTCGGCGCTGGCGGTCAAGAGGTCCTTGTCGCCGACCGAGGTGATGTAGTCGATGTGCACGTCGACGTGGTTCTTGTCGCTCCATTCCTGGACGATGGCACTCATGGTGTCGTTGGCGCCGGGGACCCAATGGTCCCAAAGGCCCATGGTGAGCTTGCCCGCGGAATAGGCGGTCCGCATGTAAGGCGCCGCGATTGTCGCGGTCGCCGCTGCCGCCGTCGTCTTCAAGAAACGACGCCGCGTGACTTTAGAGTTCCTCATAGCCGCTGCCTCCCTATGTCTGCAAGATTGCGCATTGTTGCGCGGGCCCGGTTCCGAGCATTCTTGTTCTTCGAGGTTTCTTGTCTCTCTCGGAGCTCCCTATCGCGTTGCTCATCGATTGGGCATCGGGTGCCCGAGCTGGTCCCGATGCCCCTGCGAAGTCTTTGGAAAGATACCGAGGTACCCGGACCCTGACAAGCCGCCCCTCGATTGGATTCAGGCTCGCGAACCTGTCAGAAAATCAATGAATATCATCCATCCGCGCGAAGGCCTCGCGCAGTTGCGCCATGCCGAATCCCGGTTGCTTGGCTGCATCGAGGAGCACCTTCTCGCGTCGCGCGATCAGGCTTGCGGCCTCGGGAATCCGAGTCACAACAGCGTGAGGGATCACCACAGCCCCGTGCCGGTCGGCATGGATCAAGTCGTTGCTGGAGACGACCATTCCGGCGACGCTCACGGTGCCGCCGAAGTCGACCGAATGGACGTGGGCGTGGGACGGCATGATCGAGCCCGCCAGCACGAAGAAGCCGGGGGCCATCTGGTCGATGTCGCGGACGGAGCCATCGGTGATGGTGCCGATGCAGCCGAGTGCCTTGTGCACGTTCGTCTGTACCTCGCCCCAGAAGGCGCCGAACCCCGCGTCGGCGCCGTCAATGTCCTGAATCACGGCGATGCTCGGGAGCGGCGCTTGCCCGATATAGTCGTAGTAGGCGAGGCGGAGCGCCCGCATTTCGGCGCCGGTTTTCGGATGCGGCTCGCGCGAGCGGATCGTCGCTGTGCGCGCATAGGCAACCACTGGCTTCATTGACGGGAAGGGGCACACCAGCGGCCGCCGGTTGAAGCCGAGCGCGCGGCGCTCAGGCGCCACCACCTCGAGGGCATTGCAGATGGTGGGCGTGTCGAACTCGGCGAGTGCGGCGAGGTCGCGTTGCGTCGGCGTGGTCATGAAGGCTCCCGTGATGGCGTGACAGAGGCGCGGCTATTTCCCGACGCCTCCGAAGGTGAGGCCGGCCGTCATGTATCGACGGAGCGCATAGAAGATCACAATCGGCGGCAGCGAGTAAACGATGGCGGTCGCCATCATGTAGTTCCACGGCGCCTCGTCGGCGTCGAAGAACTGCGCGATCGCCACGGCCACGGTCATGTTCCGCTCCGACGAGAGCAAAAGGTACTGATAGATGTATTCGTTCCAGGCAAGCAGCAGCGCGAAGGTGCCGACGGCCGCCAATGCCGGCGACATCAGAGGCAGGTAAATCCTCAGGTACACCTGGACGAGGGAGCCGCCGTCCACCCGCGCGGCCTCGTCGAGCTCGATCGGTATCAGTTTGGCGTACTGCTGCAGGATCAGGATGGCGTAGGGGGTTGCGAAGGTTACGTCGGCGGCGACGACCGACAAGAGGCTGTCGGCGAGACCGTAGGCGTGCATGACCCGATGGAACGGGATCACCAGGAAGGACGCGGGAATCACGTAGGTCAGGAGCGGAGCGCTCGGGAGGAACCGGACCTTTCGGAGCCGCGTTCGACCGAGGGCGAAGCTCGCCAACGAGCCGATGACCGCGGTCAGGACCATGGTCGTCAAGCCGATGGTGAGGCTGTTGCCGAACTTCTGCCAGAAGTGCTCGATGAACCAGTAGCCGCCAACCAGTACGACGCGAAAGCTCTCGAGCGACGGCGCGGGCGGCCAGATGAGACCCTCGAACTCGGTATCGCCTCCCTCGGGGTCGAGCGCGATCAGCAGCATGTTGTAGACGGGCAGCAGCGACCAGATCAGCAGGGCAAAGCCGAGCGCAATCGTGGCTGTTTCCCCGAGAGCGCGCCGCAGGCGTGAAACGGAGACCGCGGTCACAACTGCACCTCCCTCGTCTCGAGCCTGCGCATCAATGTGACCGCGATCGGGATCAGCACCGGCAGCGCGGACAGGACCGCCGCGATGCCGAGTGATGGCCGGGCGGTGTCGAAGGCGTAGTGCACCCCGAGCGTTGCCAGGACCTCGGTGGACCGCGCAGGCGCGCCCATGGACACGAGAAACACCGTCGTGAAATCGCCGATCGTCCAAAGCGTGGAGAGCAGGGTGCACACGAGATAGAGGTTTGCGAGCAATGGGCAGACGACGTGAACGAAACGGCGCGAGCCAGTCGCACCGTCGACGTCCGCCGCCTCATAGATCTCACGGGGGATCGCCCGTCTTCCGGCGAGGAAGACCAGGGTCCAAAACGGCATCCACTTCCAGATGTAGGAGACGATGTCGGCTCCGAGCGCGAGCCAGCGTTCATTGAACCAGATCGGGCCATCGACATCGAAAAGCGCCGACAGGAGGCTGTCGACGAAGCCGTACTCGCCGATCAGCATCCAGTGGAATGAGACGAAGGCGGGGACCGCTGGAAGCGCCCAGGGCAGCATGTAGACGAGCAACAACGCCCGGACCCACCACCGACGGCTCATGAAGAACCCGGACACCAGCAGCGCCAGGAACATCTTCACGTTCACGCCGATCGCGACGAACAGCAGCGTGTTGACCACGGTCCGCGCATAGAGCGGGTCCGAGAGGAGCTCGGCGTAGAGCGAAGGGTCGCTGGCGAGCGAGAGTCCGTAGACGACGGGGTAGACGACGAAGGCGAGGAACACCGCCGCATAGGGGATGAGGAAGGCGATCGGCCAGATGACGTCGGATCGGGGCGAGCGAAAGCGCCTCGGTGAGGGGCTGGATGCGCTGACTGCGATCGCGTCGGCCGTGAGGGCCTGCGGCGCCGGCATCAGCCCTTGACGCCGCCCATGGTCAGGCCAGCGGTCATGCGGCGGCGGAACACGTAATAGATCGCCACCGGCGGCACGGCGTAGACGATCGCGCTGGCCATCATGTAGTTCCACGGCGCCTCGTCGCTATTGAGGAACTGCGCCAGCGCCACGGCCACCGTCATGTTTCGCGTCGAGGAGAGCAGCAGGTATTGGTACAGGTATTCGTTCCACGCGAGCAACAGCGCATAGGTCCCGACCGCGACCAGGGCCGGTGCCATCAATGGCAAGTAGATCCGCCAATAGATCTGGAAGGGCGACGCGCCGTCGATACGCGCCGCTTCGTCGAGCTCGTGCGGGATGCTGACGCCGTATTGCTGGAAGATGAAGATCGCGTAGGGGGTCGCGAACGTCACCTCCGCGGCGATCACCGACCAGAGATTATTCGAGAGACCGTAATGCTGCATGATCCGGTAGAACGGAATCGCCAGGAACGACGCCGGGATCACGTAGGTCAGCAGTGCGGCGTTGCTCAGCAGCCAGCCGAAGCGGATGCGCATCCGGCTGATCGAAAAGCTCGCGAGCGAGCCGATGAGCAAAGTCAGAACGACCGTCGCCACGCCGACATAGAGGCTGTTGCCGAACTGGTGCCAGAAATCGGCGAGATACCAATAACCTTGAGTGAAAACGATCCAGAAGCTCTCGAGCGACGGTTGCTTGGGCCAAATGTCGTTGGTGAAGACGTTGCCGTGCTTTTCGAGCGCCACTGCGACCATGTTGTAGAGCGGTGCCAGCGTCCAGATGAGCACCAGGAAGCCCACTGCCAGAGCCGCCGCCTCCTTCAGGTTTCGGCGCAATCGATAGCGCGGCAGCCGTCGAGCCGTCCGTCCGTCCGCTGCCTCCGCGATCACAGAGCGACCTCCGTGGTACGGAGTTTGCGCATGAGCAGTATCACCAGGGGGATCATGAGCGGCAGTGCCGACATGACCGCGGCGACGCCGAGCTCCGGCCGCGCAATGTCAAAGGCATCGCGGATTCCCAGTGTCGCGAGCACGTGGGTCGACAGAGCAGGCCCGCCGCCCGAGACGAAGAACACGCTGTTGAAATCGCCGAGCGTGAAGATGGTCGAGAGCAGCGTGCAGACCAGATAGAGGTTGGCCAGGAGCGGGAAGGTGACGTGGACGAAGCGGCGCATTCCCGTGGCGCCGTCCACCTCCGCGGCCTCGTAGAGCTCCTGCGCGATCGCCATCCGCCCCGCGAGCAGGATCACTGTCCAGAACGGCATCCATTTCCAGATGTGCGACACGATGACCGAGCCGAGCGCGAGCTCGCGCGTCGTCTCGACCCAGCCTGGGCCATCGATCCCGAAGAGCTCCCAGATCACGTTGTTGAGCAGGCCCCATTGCCCGTTGAGCATCCAGTGAATCGAAAGGAAAGTGGGCAGCGCCGGCACCGCCCACGGCAGGATGAAGATCAGCAGCAGCGCCTTGACCCACCAGCCGCGTCGCATGAAGAAGCCCGACAGGAGCAGCGCGCCGAACATCTTCAGGTTCACGCCGATCCCGACGTAGAGGATCGTGTTCACCACAGTGCGTTGGTAGATCGGATCCTCGAACAGCTCCGCATAGAGGCTCGGGTTGCGGCCGAGCCAGAGGCCGTAGAAGACCGGATAGACCACGAAGACCAGGAACAGCGCGATGTAGGGCACCACGAACGCCACGGCCCAGGCGAACTCCGAGACCTGGAGCCCGCCGAGCCAAGCGCGCCGGCGCGCATCGAGCAGCGGGCGTCTCCGAGCGATGTAGAGATGGGTCGCGGCCATCAGGTCACCCTCAGGTCTGCGCGATCGGGTACTTCTCGAGAATCGCCGCGATCTTCTTGAGCGCGTTCTCGGCGGATTCCTTGGGCGACATGCCGTGCTGGATGATGTCGGCGTGAGCGACGCCCCAGATCTGCTGCGCATTCGCGACACCAATTCCGGGATTGAAGACCGCGTAGGGCGGAAGCGTCGGGTTCACCAGTCCTTCCTCGGTATAGGCCTTCACATGCGGATCCTTGGGATCGAGCCAGAAGGGGTCGGTCTTGATGACGCCCGGGATCGTCGGCAGCCAGCGCCCCAGCCCCTTCTTGAGGTAGTCATTCAACGCCTGTGGCTGGAGCAGGAACTTCAGGAACTCCTTGGCCACAGCGACGTTCTTGGCGCCTTTGGGGATCCAGGCGCCTTCCACGAGGATCTGCTCCGGCATCTGCTTGCCGGCGTTGTCGAGCGGCAGCCCCATTGTCACGGCGTCGTCGTACTGGTCCTTGTCGTGGATCATCGCGACCTCGGTCGAGATCGTGCCGTCCAGGTCCATGACGAACTGTTTCGCGTGGAACGCGTTGTTGTCGTCGGCGTCGCTCCAGCTGAGCGCTCCCGGCGGCACATAGCCATCCTTGAAGGCGGTGGTGATGTAGGTCAGCGCCTTGATCACCGCCTCCTTGATCTGCGGATCGTCCAGATGCGCCCGGCCGTCGGGCGTGATGAAGCCATAGCCGCCATTGGCGATCAGGAAATGGTAGAACAGGACGTTGCCGTCGTTCGGGCCCACGGTGGTGGGCTGCAGGCCCATCGCGTAGACGCCACGCATGCCCTGGTCGCGTAGCTTCTTCTGCATCGGCTTGAAGAAATCGAAGAAGGCGTCCCAGGTCTTCGGCGCATCGGAGAGCTTGTAGCCGGCCTTCTCGACGAGCGAGCCCCAGACATGAACCGGCGCAGCATTAAGCTTGACGGGTGCCATGTAGAAGCTGCGTTTCTTTGCGACGTTGTTGTAGTACTGGGCGGCGAGATACGCGGTGGGGTGGAGCTGCGATTTCATCGGTTCGACGATGTCGGTGAGATCGACCAGCTTGTCGTCCCACGCGTTCTGCGGAACGAGATTCTGGCTGCCGGCGTCATGTTCCTGCACGTCCGGTACGTCGCCGCTGGTGAGCGCCGCCACCTCCTTCTGCATCAGCGGTCCGAAGGGGATGATGCTCAACTCGATCTTGTTGCCACTCGCTTTCTCGTAGGCGGCAATCGTGTTGCGCAACGACTCGTCCTCCTCGGGGACGAAGCCCTGTTGCCACCAGACCGTCGCGGTCTTGGCCTGCGCATTGGCGACGTAGGGACGTGCGATCGTCCCGGCGGCCGCGACCGCGAGCGATCCCCTGATGACAGAACGCCTACTCAGCCTCCTCATGGCGACCCTCCTCTGTCTTGGGCTGGTACCGCGCGCCGGCCGGCCCGCGATCCGCGTCGTTGTGTGCAGCGTTCAGCGAAAGTGAGCCACATAGGCTCCGTGCCGCAGTGGCCAAGCGGAGCTTTGCGTCAAATGTATAGTTGATATGCAGAACTGTCGCCCACTATTTGGGCAACACCCCTGTCCTAATTACCGCCCTTGGTTGTAGCGGAGGACGTGCCAGGGCAGTTCCTTCGTCGCGGCTACGCCGGTGTCTCTACCGCCGTCCTGAGGTGCGCGAGGAAGTCCCGAAGGTCGGCCGGGTTGAGGTCCGACACGGCCCAGTACTCCATCCCGCCGTGCTTGAAATAGAGCAGGTTGTAGCCCTGCTGCGCGGCCATCCGCGGCGCTTCCTCGCCGCCCTCGGGCCAGATGAACAGGTTGATCACGTGCTGGCGGTGCCGATAGACCAGCGCCGCCACCTGCCGCTTGTCCATATAGTCGAGCCGACCGCCGATCAGCGGGAAACCCTCGGTCGTGAGATCGACCACGGGCGGCGAGAAGTCGAGCTTGCCGTTGAACCACGGCTTGACCGTGTGCTGGTCGGACGAGGAGACGTCCGTCAGATGGTCCGCCATCAGCGAGCGGATCTGGCCCGCGACCACCTCTCGTACCAGCGGTGCCTTGCTCTCCTCGGCGCTGCGGTCGAGGTAGGCGATGGTGCCGCCGGAGCTGACCACCACGGTCAACAGGAGCGAGGCCGCCAGCGCCACGGGGTTCCAGCCCAGCCCCAGCATGCGCAGGTCCGACCAGCCGGAGCGCCTCGACCGGCGCTCCACCTCGGTGCGGATGCGCGCTTTCAGATGCGCGGGCGCGCGGAAGTGCTCGCCGTGATGGCGGACGGCGGCACTCACGCGGCGCTCGCTCTCGACCAGCGTCCGGCAGGCCTCGCAGGTCTCCAGATGGCGCTCGACCTCCGCCTGCTTCTCGGCGGCGAGCTCGCCGTCGATAAAGGGACTGATCAGGCTTCCGATGTGCGCGGTATCCATGGCGGTCATGCCTTCGCTTGCTGGCGGTACCAGGCGTCGTGCAGCAGCTTGCGCGCGCGCGACAGTCGCGACATCACGGTACCGATGGGAATGCCGACGACGTCGGCGATCTCGCGATAGGAGAGGTCCTCGATCTCGCGGAGCACGACCACCTCGCGGAATTCCGCGGGCAGCTTCGAGACGAGGTCGTTCACCTGCGTGCGGTCGCGGCCCTCGATCAGCAGCGTCTCCGGGTCGGTCGCGAGCCCGCGGCTGCCGCCGCCGAGGATCGGCTCGGCGTCGTTGGCCTTTTCGTCGTCGATGGGCTCGCTCCCCAGCACTTCCTCGCTCGGCCGGTTGCGCCGCATCCAGGTGAAGCAGGTGTTGCGCACGATCGCCAGCAGCCAGGCCGAGGGGTTCTCGCCCTCGAAGCTGTCGAAATACTTGAAGGCGCGGAGGTAGGCGTCCTGCACGACGTCCTGCGCGTCGCTGTCGTTGCGCGTGAGCCAGCGCGCCAGGTTATAGGCGGCATCCAGGTGCGGCATGATGGTCTGCTCGAAGCGGCGCGTTTTGATCTCAGGGTCCACGGGCGGGAATCCGGCGTTTCCAGCAGGGAATAAGACCGCCGGGGCGGCGGGTCTATTCCCGACCATCCGAGAGTGCCGTTTGGCTCGCCCCAACTCAATCCGATGTGCCGGGAATAACCGGGGCGGCGACAGGGTCTACGTCTCGACACCCACCTCCAACGATCGGGAAGGCCCCTTCATGAGCGCACGCATCAATCGACGCGATTTCAATCGGTTAGTGGGGCTGGGCGGCATCGCCTTCGCCTCCGGCCTGTTCGCCCATACCGAGGGCGGGCGCGCCTGGGCCGCGGGCCGCGCGCCCGCCCAGGACTTCTATTTCGTCCAGCTCTCCGACAGCCACTGGGGCTTCAAGGGCGACGCCGTCAATCCTGAGGCCCAGCACACGCTTACCAAGGCGATCGCCGAGGTGAACGCGCTGAAGCAACAGCCGGACTTCGTGGTGTTCACGGGCGACCTCACTCAGACCACCGAGGATCCCCAGGAGCGTCGCAAGCGCATGTCCGAGGTCCGCGAGATCATCAAGACGCTCAAGGTGAAGACCGTGCGCTTCCTGCCGGGCGAGCACGACGCGAGCTCCGATCAAGGAGCGGCCTTCAAGGAGTTCTTCGGCGACACGCACTACACCTTCGACCACAAGGGCGTGCACTTCATCGTGCTCGACAACGTCTCCGACCCGACCGCCGCGCTCGGCGAGGCGCAGCTCAACTGGCTGAAGGCGGATCTCGCCCAGCTCGACAAGAAGCAGCCGATCGTCGTGCTGACGCACCGGCCGCTCTTCGATCTCGCCGCCGACTGGGACTGGAACACCAAGGACGGTCAGCAGGCGATCGACATGCTGACGCCCTATGAGCACGTGGTCGTGTTCTACGGCCACATCCATCAGGAGCATCACCAGATGACCGGGCACATCGCCCACCACGCGGCGATGGGCT
The DNA here is from genome assembly GCA_035280245.1 of Allostellaceae bacterium. Lineage (GTDB taxonomy): Bacteria > Pseudomonadota > Alphaproteobacteria > ATCC43930 > CGMCC-115725 > DASZHJ01. Next base: position 16,194 of record DATEGF010000379.1, on the reverse strand, counting down.
TGATGTGGCCGCTGCCGGCGCCGCACTCGGTGCCGAAGAAGGGGCCGGTCGCGTGGGATCCCGCGCAGCCCTTCAAGGGCTTGGGTTGGCGCAGTGTCGATTCCGAGACCAAGAAGATGACGGTGGCGCTCGCGGAGCATCCGCTCGGGAAGAGCATGAGCTGATGGAGGCTTCCGCGAAGCACCGCGCGGTCGCGCTGACGGCGACGGCTCTGGCCGTCGCCGGCTGCGTGGCCGCCAGCCAGGTGGCGCCCAAGGCGCCGCAAGCGCAGACCGTCGAGATCCTCGCGCAGAAGTTCAACTTCACCCCGGACGAGATCAAGGTGAAGAAGGGCGTCCCAGTCGACCTCGAGCTCACGACCCTCGACCGGCTGCACGGGTTCAATGTGCCGGACCTCGGCCTCAGGGCGGAGATCGTGCCCGGTCAGACCACGCACGTGAAGTTCACGCCCGACAAGGCCGGTCGGTTCCTCTTTCACTGCGACGTCTTCTGCGGCGAGGGCCATGAGGACATGGACGCCGCGATCATCGTCGAGGAGTGACCGCGTTCGATCCGGTTCCCCGACCGCCGGATCGCGCCCTGCCGGCACCGGTACCCCACGCGGGCCGGCAGGGCGCCCCCGTTGGTGCCCGGTCAGCGCGGCGCGGCGATGCGCTTGCCGGCCCAGTGCTTGATTCGCTCGAGCAGCTTTACGATGTCGAACGGCTTGATGATGAAATCGTTGCCGCCGACCTCGAGGCACTTCCTCACGTCCTCGCCGGTCTTGCGGGCGGTCAGGAAGATGATCGGCACGTGCCGGGCCTCGGGGAGCGCCCGGATCTGCCGGCAGGTATCGAAGCCGTCGAGCAAGGGCATCTCGATATCGAGGAGGATGACCTTCGGCACCGCGCGGTGAAGCAGCGACAGGCATTCCGCGCCGCTGCGCGCGCCCATGAAGGTGAAGCCGCCGGCCTTCACGGCGGCCTGCAGCAGGAGCAGATTCTCCGCGGCATCGTCGACGCCGAGGATGATCTTCGAGCTGAGATCTCCCGGGTTCAGCGAGGCGCCATCCATGGCTCAGACCGCCTCGGCCTTCTCGGGTGAGTCCGCCGTCGGGAAGCGCGCGGCAAGCCACGCCAGGATCGCGTCGATCGCCGCGGTTAGGGCATCGTCGAGCGCCGCGACGCGGCCGGGGACCTCGTCTGCTTTGCCGGTCTTGCACGCCGTCTCGAGCGTCGCCGCCATCTCGCTTGCGCGCGCCGCGCCGACGTTGCCGGACGTGCCGATGAGCGTGTGGGCCTCCTTCGCGAGTGCCGCGAGATCGCCGCTCTTCGCGAGCGAGCGGATCGTCGCAATGCGCTCGTTGGTGTTGATCACGTACATGTCGAGGAGGCCACGCAGGTCCTCGCTCGGCAACATCTCCTCGAGCATCTTGAGACGCTCGGGGTCGAGGGCCGGGTGGTTTGGCGAAGTCGTCCCGGTGGCCTGGCTCGCCGCGGGGGCGTCCGCCTTCGGGGGCCGGGCCTTGGTCGCCATGCCGAGATCGGCGAGCTTGGAGAGCAGGATCTCGGGCGAGACCGGCTTGGAGACATAGTCGTCCATGCCAGCGGCGAGGTATTCCTCGCGCGCACCCGCCATGGCGTGCGCGGTAAGGGCGATGATGGGAATGTGGCACTTGGGTGCGGGCATCGCGCGGATCATCTGGGTCGCCTGCACGCCGTCGAGCTCCGGCATCTGGATATCCATCAAAATCACGTCCAGGTCGAGCGCGCGCACGGCGTCGACCGCCTGGTGTCCGTTCTCGACCACCTCGACCTCGTGCCCGGCTTTGCGCAGCAGGATCCGCATGAACTGCTGGTTCACGCGGTTGTCTTCCGCCAGAAGAACATTGAGCGACCGGCCCAGGCCCACAGGCGCAGCGGCGGGTGTTGCCGGCTCTGCGGCGGGTGTCTCGGGCTCGGTTGGCCTCGCGGCAGAGCCGCTGACGCGGAGGAGGGCATCCAGCAACTCTCGCTCGCGCACGGGCTTCTCGAGCACGACATCGAGTGCTTTGGCGCTCGTCTCATCGAGGGTCTCTGCGCCGGCGGACGACAACAGAATGAGCTTGATCCCCGTCATGCCCGGCACGGCCCGGATACGCTGCGCCAGCACGCCGCCCGCGAGGCCCGGCATCATCTGATCGAGGAATGCCAGGTCATAGGACTTGCCCTGGTGCAGCGCGCGCTCCACCTCGGCGAGCGCCCCGAAGCCGTCGGTCGCCGTCGTGACCTTGATGCCGTGCACCGCGAGCTGTCGGCTGACGATCTCGCGGTTCATGTCGAGATCATCGACGATCAGGGCACGGAGGTTCTTCAGCTGCGCCGGGAGATTGCCCCGCTGCGCCACGGGCGCCAGGCCCGGGGCGAGGCGCACCTCGAACCAGAAGGTCGAGCCGACGCCGGGCTGGCTCTCGACGCCGATCTGGCCGCCCATCAGCTCGACGATCTGCCTGGAAATGGCGAGGCCGAGACCGGTGCCGCCGAACCGTCGGGTGATAGACGTGTCCGCCTGGGTGAATTTCTGGAAGAGCTGGGTGCGCACCGCGTCGGGCATGCCGATGCCGGTATCCGTCACCTCGAACATCAGGACCGGGGTGTCTCCGGCGGCGCCATGGTCGTAGCCGCGCTGCATCCGGACCTGAACGGATACGCCGCCTTTCTCGGTGAATTTGACCGCGTTGCCGATCAGGTTGTGCATGACCTGGCGAAGCCGCGTGGGATCGCCGCGGAAGGTGCGCCGCGCCGCGGGATCGACGAAGGCGGCGAGATCAAGGTTCTTCTCGCGTGCCTTGGCGAGCGCGAGCGACATGGCATTCTCGACCACCTGCACGAGGTCGAAATCGATGCTCTCGAGCTCGACCCGGTTGGCCTCGAGCTTGGAGATGTCGAGGATGTCGTTGACCACCGCCAGGAGCTGCTCGCCGGAATCGCGGACCACCTCGGCGAATTTGCGCTGCTCGTCGTCGAGCTTCGTGGCGAGCAGGAGGCCGGTCATGCCGAGCACGCCGTTGAGGGGCGTGCGCACCTCGTGGCTCATGTTGGCGAGGAACTCGGACTTCGCGCGATTGGAGGCTTCCGCGACCTCTTTCTCGGCGAGCGCCTGCTGCTCGGCGCGGCGTTGCTCGGCCAAGGCCTCGCGATCGCGGGCGGCGTTCTCTTCTGCAAGCTGTGCCGCGCGTGCGTCGTCCCGGAAGACGATCAGCGCCCGCGCCATGTCGCCGATCTCGTCGCCGCCGCTCGCCGCGACCGACGCGTCGAGGTCGCCGGCGGCGATCTCGGCCATGCTCTTGCGCAAGCTGATGAGGCGCGCGACGACGTTGCGGCCAACGTAGAACACCACGATCACGCTGGCGATCACGAGGGCGGCACCCGCGATCGCGACCAGCCACACTCGGGTGCGGTCGATCGCCTGCGCGGCTCCAGCGGCGGACTCGCGCGCCGAGCTCTCGCTTGCCTTGACCAGCGTTGCCGCCTGCTGCTCCAGCTGCTGCCCGAGGGCGCGGTTCGCGGCGACCAGCGCGATGCCGGCCTCATCCGCTCTCAGCTCCTGCTCGCGCAGGAAAAAGATGCTCCGCTCGTCGCGCCCGAACGCGAGGAGGGCGATCACGGGCTCGCGGAGGGCCGCCGCGGCCGGTGTACCCTTGAGCGCGGCCAGGGATCGCTCGAGCCGGCCCGCTGCCGCCTGGAAGCGATCCCGGATCGGAACCAGATAATCGCGTGACGACGTGCTGCTCGCCTCGGTGAGCAGGCCCAAGGTGATGTTGCTGTCCGCGCGCAGGTCGAGCATCGCCTGCAGCGACGGGAAGCCGCTCTCCGCGAGGCCCGAGAGCTTCTCGCGGAGAGCCTTCGGGTTGCTCTCCGATGCGGCGGAGCGCAAATCCGTGACCAGGTTGAAAGCGGCGTCGTCGGCGAACGGCGCGAGCTTGGCCGCGATGTCCGCATGGACGCCGCGAACACTCTCGACCAGCGCCTCGCGCCCGCGCCTTAGCGCGTGCCGCTGCTCGACGGCCGCGGCCAGCTGGTCGAGGTTGTTGCCGATCTCGGAGGCGACCCGCTGCAATTCGTCCGTTGGTGCCGATCCCCCCGGCGCCGTCTCTAGCGCGCCGATGATCTCGGCGAGCTCGCGCTGCGCGGCGGTCAATCCCGTCATGGCGGATTGCCGGCCCTTGCTGTCGATCGCGGCGAGGAGGGAGGGTGCGCCCGCGGCGATGGACGCGGTCGTCTTTTCCAGCCGGGTCGACAGGCCCATCGCGGAGAGATTGCTACCGATGATGCGAGCCATCATGCGGCCGACGTCCTCGAAGGCGACGAAGCTCAGCGAGCTCGCGAGCACCGTCAGGCCCGCGACGACGGCAAACGCGAGCAGCAGCCGCGTGCGAATGCCGAAATCGCGAAGTCGGCGCGTGGCAGGACGCCACCCGCTAAATGTGTGGTCTGTCTTCACGGTCGTTGGCCGCGCGACCTTTCGCCGGGCGCGACTCTCACTTCCGGATCCGGAAAGCGGGCATTGCGACGTGAGTCTCCGCGTTCTTTTTTGTACCGGTCTTGTACAGGGGGACCCGTTTAAGGTCCGTTAAGCAAAACAAAGACGCGAGCGGCGCATCGCAACCGTCTGATCCCCTACCGGCGGCCCTACGCCCGACACCTGAGCCATGCGCGGCCCGAGCGGCGGGAGAGCGTGCTTTGCAGAGTTAAGGCGACGCTAAGACCTCAGACCTATGGTGGACTCGGGCGTATCCACGGATCGCCCGGGCGCAACCAGGGCTGAAGGAGCTCCCTGTGCAGCACAAGACTCTCTCCGCGATCGCGATTGGCATCTCAATGCTCGCGCTCGCGGGCGTCGCTTACGCCGAGCAGGGCGTGACCCCCGACAAGATCGTGTTCGGCCAGGAGGCCGCGCTGGATGGTCCGGCCTCGGCCCTGGGACAAGGCATGCGCGACGGCATCAACGCAGCCTTCGCCGAAGCCAACAAGGCTGGTGGCGTCAAAGGCCACAAGCTCGAGCTGGTCTCCGTCGACGACGGCTACGAGCCCACTAAGGCGATCGCAGCCGCGAAGAAGCTGATCGACGAAGAAAAGGTGTTCGCTCTCGTGGGCTCGGTCGGGACCCCGACCTCCGCCGCGGTCGAGCCCATCGCCCAGGAAGCGGCCGTTCCCTTCATTGGGCCCTTCACAGGCGCCGAGTTCCTGCGGGATCCCGCCAAGACCCACGTGGTGAACGTGCGGGCGAGTTATTTCCAGGAAACCGAGGCGATGGTCCACCACCTGACCGAGGACCTCGGCGTCAAAAGCATCGCGATCTTCTATCAGGACGACAGCTTCGGCCAGGCGGGCCTCGCCGGCGTCAAGAAGGCGCTGGAGAAGCGGCAGATGTCGCTCGCGGCCGAGGGCACCTACGAGCGCAATACAACGGCGGTCAAGAGCGGCTTGCTCGCGATCCAGAAGGCGAAGCCCGAGGCCGTGATCATGATCGGCGCCTACAAGCCCTGCGCCGAGTTCATCAAGCTCGCGCAGCAGATCAAGCTCGACGCCGTGTTCGTGAACATCTCGTTCGTCGGCAGCGACGCGCTCGCGAAGGAGCTGGGTCCGGCCGGCGCCGGCGTGGTGATCACGCAGGTGGTGCCCTTCCCGCAGGACGCCTCGATCCCGCTGGTGGCGGGCTATCAGGCCGCCATTAAAGCGGCCAATCCGTCCGGCGCGCCCGGCTTCGTCTCGCTCGAGGGCTATTTGGTCGGCCGACTCGTGGTCGCCGCCCTCGGCAAGATCGACGGCGACATCACGCGCAAATCCCTGCTCGAGGCCGTCACGAAGACCGGTAGCTTCGATCTCGGCGGCATCAAGCTCGCCTATGGCAGCGGCAACAATCGTGGCTCGAGCGAGGTCTTCCTCACGGTTCTCCAGGCCGACGGCGCCTTCAAGGCCGTGACCAAGCTCTCGAAGGCGGGCGGCTGACCGCCCGTCGCGCGGCCACTCTGAGGTTGGCGGCTGGAACCATGAGTCCTAGGCCGGAGAACCCGGCGTCCCGAGCCACCGGCTCACCGACCTCTGCAACGGGCCGGCGGCTCGGCATTCGGGCGCACCTCTTCATCGCGTTCGGCGCGGTGGCGGCGCTTACTGTGCTGGCGAGCGGCGTCGCTTTCCTCTCATACAATCGGATCGGCGACACACTCGCGGCAATCACCGGGCGCAACATGCCCGCAATGACCCTCGCACTCACCCTGGCGCGCGAAAGCGCCGAGATCACGGCGACTGCGCCGACCCTCGCCGCCGCCGCCGCCATGAAGGCGCGCGACGGCGCGATGTCGACCGTCGATGCCCATCTTCAACGTCTCGGCACGGCCATCGACGGGATCGCGGCGCATCCCGAGAGCGCCACGACGGCAAGCGAGCTGCGCAAGAAGCTGGAGGATCTCACGGCCGGTCTCAAGCAGCTGTCGGGCTCGGTCGAGCACCGGCTGGCGGCCCAGGCGGAGCGCGAGGCGCTGGTAAACAGCATTCGAGCCGCCCATCGCGCGCTTGCCGAGAAGCTCACGCCGATGGTGGACGACGCGAATTTCGACCTCACCCTCGGCCTGCAATCCGCGACCGACAAGAAGACCGATATCGGCGCGGTCGCCAAGGCGATTTCCGCGCTCGCCGATACCGATCTCAACCAGCTGCAAGCGTTCCTGCGGCTCCAGGCCGAGACCAATCTCGCCCAGGGCTTGCTCACCGAGGCCTCGATCGCGCCCAGCAAGGAATATCTGGCGCCCATCAAAGAGAGCTTCGATGCCGCGGCGGGCCGTGTCGGCAAAGCGCTCGCGCAGCTCAAGGGGACGCCGAGCGATACCCTGAAGCCGTTGGTCGCCGGCATCCTCGATCGCGGCCGCGGAGACAAGGGTGCGTTCGTGGTCCGCCTGAAGGAGCTCGACGAGCGCGCGGCGAGCGACAAAGCGCTCGGCGCGAACATCGCGCTGGCGAAAGGGCTCGAGCAGGAAGTCTCGGGCCTCGTAGCCAAGACCGAGGCGGAGGCCAAGGAGGCCGCGGACGGCTCCAGCGACGCGATCTCACGTGGCCGCATGCTGTTGATCTCGATCGCGGTCGCGAGCCTCCTGATCGCGGTCGGGATAGCCTGGCTCTATGCCGGCCGGACACTCGCCCGGCGCCTCATCGCGCTGCGTCACAGCATGGCGGCGATCGCCGGCGGCGACTTCACGGCGAAGGTTCCGCTGGCGGGCCAAGACGAGATCGCCGATATGGCCTCGGCGCTTCTGGTGTTCCGCGATGCGGGGCTGGCCGCCCGGGAGGCGGCAACGCGGCTGGAGGCCGAGCGCGCCAGACTCGCGGAGGCACGCCGACGCGATTTGCTGGCGCTCGCCGAGACCTTCGAGACGAGCGTCAAGGGCGTGGTCGGCAGCGTCTCGGGAGCCTCCGAGCAGATGCGCTCGACGGCCGCCCGCATGGTCGCCACCGCCGACCGGACGACGGAGCAGTCGCGGGCCGTGGCGGAAGCGTCGACACAAGCATCGGGCAACGTGAACACGGTCGCCGCAGCGACAGAGCAGCTCTCGACCTCTACCACCGAGATCGGGCGACAGGTCGCGGAATCGAGCAAGGTCGCGAGCCGGGCCGTGAGCGAGGCCCAGCGCACCACCGCGACGGTCAAAGGGCTCGCCGACGCCGCGCAGCGGATCGGCGAGGTCGTCGCGCTCATCAACGATATCGCCGCGCAAACCAATCTGCTCGCTCTCAATGCCACCATCGAGGCGGCGCGTGCGGGCGAGGCCGGCAAGGGCTTCGCCGTCGTGGCGGGCGAGGTCAAGTCGCTGGCGACACAGACCGCCAAGGCGACCGACGACATCAGCGCGCAAATCCGCTCCATCCAAGATGCGACGCGCGGCGCGGTTGAGGCAATCGGCTCCATCAACGACGTGATCCGCCGCATCAGCGAGATCGCCACCACCGTCGCCGCGGCGGTCGAAGAGCAAGACGCTGCCACGCGCGACATCGCGCGGAACGTCCAGGAAGCGGCTACCGGTACGCGTCAGGTCTCCGAGACCATCGACGGGGTCTCGCGTACCGCGAGCGAGACCGCTCAGGCGGCGGCCATGGTGCAACAGGCGGCGGCGGAGCTCGTGCAGCAGTCGGGCACGCTCAGCGACGCGGCCGAGCAGTTCCTGTCACGCGTCCGCGCGGCCTAGGACTGGTCGTCGATCAGTGAAAGACGCGGCCGGCGTCGATGACGACGGTCTGACCGGTCATCGTCTCGGTCCGGCACATCGCGACCACCATCTCGGCACAGTCGTCCTTGTCCGCGGCTCGCTTGAGGAGCGACTGAGAGGCTGAGCGCTCGACCTGCTCGGGCCGAAGATTGGCGGTTGCCCGGGTACCCTCGAGAAGGCCCGGCGCCACGCAGTTGACCAGCGTCTCCGGCGCGAGCGCCACGGCCATGCAGCGCGTCAGGTGGATGAGGCCCGCCTTCGACACCGCGTAGGCGATCGACGAGCCCGTCGGCCCTAGCCCCGCCACGGACGCGATGTTCACCACGCGTCCCCGCTTCTGCGCCTTCATGACAGGCGCCACCGCCTTGATGAGCCGCATGGGCCCGGTCAGGTTCACGGCCATGATCTTCTCCCAGACCTCGACGGTGAGACCGTCGAGATCGGGGAACGGGATCGATATGTTGTAGGCGGCGTCGTTGACGAGAATGTCGAGCCGCCCGAACCGACCCAGAACTTGCTTCACCAGCGCGTCGATGCCGGCGCCATCGGTGATGTCGCAGGCGAAAGCCGCGGCATTGATCTGATGTCGCGAGGTCAGGTCGCGGGCGACGCTCTCCGCCTGATCGCGGCTCTGCGCGTACATGACGGCGATGTGAGCGCCATCGCGCGCGAGCCCATGACAGATGCGCTGACCGAGCCCGCCGTTGCCGCCGGTCACGAGCGCCACGGTGCCCTTGAGATCCATGAAACTCCTCCCGTCTGTCGCTTCAGCCCTTGGGCCGGGCGCGGCCCATGTGGACGAGCCGCCATGGATCGGGCATCTCGCCGACGGGGACCTCGATCACCGTGGGCCCGGACCGTTTGATCGCGGCGCGGATCTCGTCCTTGAGCTCGGCCGGCGTGGTGGCGCGGATGCCCGCCGCGCCGAACAGCGTCGCAAGCTTGGCGAAATCGGGATTGTGCAGATCGCTCGCGATCACCTTGCCGTCATAGTCCAAGCGCTGGATCCGCTTCACGTTGCCGAAGGCATTGTCGGTGAAGACCACGGCGACCACGGCGATGTTGTGCATGACCGCCGTCGCGAGCTCCGGCATCGCATACATGAACCCGCCGTCGCCGGAGACGGAGATCACGGGCCTGTCGGGGTGAGCGACCTTGACGCCGAGCGCGGTCGGAAAACCGAAGCCGAGGGTCCCCTGGTAGCCTGAATCGATGAAGCTCCGGGGCCGCGAGAACGGCATGACGACGCGCCCGACATAGGCGACCTGGGTCAGCTCGTCGACGTAGATGCCGTCGTCGGGGATCGCATCGCGGAGCGCGCTGGCGAACTCGACCTGCGGGGTAAGCCCGTGCCGCAAGGTCTCGGCGACCTCGGCCTTGAGGGCGGCGAGCTCCTCGGTGCGCGATAGACGGCTCGGCATGCCGGCGAGCGCCGCATTCAAGTGCGTAACCGCGAGCCGCGCGTCGCTGACGATGCCAAGCGTCGGCCGGCGGACGCGATTGATCTCGATGGGATCGACGTCGACGCGGATCACCTTGAGCGCGTCATCGACGCCCCAGTTGATGAGCTGCGCCTGCATCCGCGTGCCGATCGCGAGCACCACGTCGACGTCGGGCCAGAGCCGGTGCGCGGTCGGATAGTTCATCGTGAGCGGGTGCCGCCAATCGACCGCACCCTTGCCCGTGTAGGTGCTGACCACCGGCGCCTGCAGACGCTCGGCGAGTTGAAGGATATCGGGTCCCGCGCCGAGGCAGCCGCCGCCCGCGATGATCATCGGCCGGTTCGACGCCGCCAGCAGCTCGGCGGCTTTCTCGATCGCGCTCGGATCGGGCGCCTGGGCGAGCTCTGGCATGAGCGGGTCGCCGAGCCTGACCTCGGCTTTCTCCGCGAGCACGTCGAGCGGGACCTCGAGCGCAACCGGGCGGGGCCGCCCGCTAGTCAATTGATAGAAAGCCTCGCTGACCAGATGTGGCGTGTCCGCGGGGCGCTCGATGCGGGCCGCCCATTTGGTAAGCCGCCGCATGACGCCGAGCTGGTCGGGAATCTCATGCAGCAGTCCGACCCCGCGGCCGATCATTGCGAGCGGGATTTGACCGGCGATGCACAGCACGGGCGTGCTCGTGGCATAGGCGGTCGAGAGCGCGGCGGTGGTATTGAGGAAGCCGGGCCCCGGCACCACGATGTAGACGCCGATGCGGCCGGTCGATCGGGCGTAGCCATAGGCCATGTAAGCCGCGGTCTGCTCGTGCCGCGGATGCACCACTCGGATCGCGCTGCGCGCGTCGTAGAGCGCCGCGAACAGCGCGTCGTTCTGCACGCCCGGCAGCGCAAAGACGGTGTCGACGCCGTGGCGGCGCAACATCTCGACAAGCGCCTCGCCGCCGGTCATTTCCGTCATGAACGATCTCTCCCGCTGGCAGGAATTGATGAGGAAGCGGGCGCGGGATCCGATCGGTGCGCCCGGCGCGCATTTGGCGCGTGCGCGGACGCCGATGTCAACGCCGGCCGTGGCGCATTCTGTCGCGGGATTTTGGAAGAGCTTGGCAGAAAAAGAACGCTGGATTTCACGGGACTTGCCGTGGGGCGCCGGTCTGGTAACTTCACCGTGAGTCGGCCCGCGCGCAACGTTGGCGGGATCGCATTTTTGTCACTCGTGAGTTCTAAGGGTACTCGAAAGATCCATCCGTCATAGACGGCGCACCTTCGGTCGCGTCCCTATGTGGGCGGTGTCGCAACAATAAGGAAGAGGAGACTGACGAATGACTAGGAAACTCTCTCTGGCGATGGCGGCGGCCGTGGTTGCGCTCGGTGCCGTGACATGGGGCACGCCGGCGCCGGCGCAGCAGTCCGGCGTGAAGGCAGGCGTGCTGACCTGCAACGTGAGCAGTGGATGGGGTTTTGTTTTCGGGTCATCGCGCAGCCTGCGCTGCACCTATTCGCCGAAGCCCGGCGTGGCTGAGCACTACGCCGGCACGATCAAGAAGTTCGGCGTCGACATCGGCTACGTCTCCAGCGCGGTGATCGTCTGGGGCGTGATCGCTCCGACGACGGACGTGGGACCGGGCGCTCTCGCGGGCGATTACGCCGGCGCGACGGCGAGCGCATCGGTGGGTGTCGGCCTCGGCGCCAATGTGCTGGTCGGCGGCTCCAACAAGCAGTTCGCACTGCAGCCGGTCAGCATCGAGGGCAATCAGGGCCTCAACGTCGCCGCGGGCATCGGGGCGATCAGTCTCAGGCACGAGCGCTAGGCTCGGACGCCGGCGCGAGCGCCGGCGTTGCGCCTGAGTTCGTAAACCTACGACGTGTCGGAAGGCCGCCGCCTTGGCGGCCTTCCGCATGATTGGTATTGTCGCCGCCGGTTCACGGGCGATCGGGGGAGCCGATCCTGCTTCGGCACGATACTCGAGTCAGCCACCACTGATGGCGCCGCGCGACAGCGAGCCCCGTTTCGCTGCCTTCCATGTACTCGACTGAATTTTTCCTGCAGACCCTGATCGCGGGCGTCATCATCGGCGTGCTCTACGCGCTGATGGCGCTCGGCATCACCTTCATCTACAGCATCGTGAAGATGATCAACTGGGCGATGGGTGAGTTCTACATGATCGCCAGCTACGCCCAGTACCTGCTGGTGGCCTATCTGCTCGGGCCCTCTCTCTGGTACGTCGCCGCACTCCTTTCCGCCGCGCTCGTGTTCCTGCTGGGCTTTCTGCTGGAGCCCGTGCTGATCAAGCCGATGTTCCGCCAGGCGCTCGAGCGGCAGGACGACTACGCGACCGTGGTCACGATCTCGCTGCTGCTCCTGCTCCGCAATTTGGCGGCGGCGCTCGCCGGCCCCTACGTGTACAAGCCGCAGACGAGCCTGCCGCTGATGGTGATGGTCGGGCCGCTCCCCGTCGCGGGCACGCGTCTTGCGGCCTGCCTCTGCGCGGTGGCGGCGCTCGCGGTCTTCTACGTGGTGCTGCGCAAGACCTGGTATGGCTTGGCACTCCGCGCCGCCGCGCAAAGCCGGATCGGCGCGCAGACCGCGGGCGTCGACATCCTCCGGCTCGATCAGGTCGCGTTCGCGATCGGCGTGGCGCTCGCGGGCATTGCGGGCGCGCTGCTCGCTCCGGTCTTCAACGTGTTCCCGACCGACGGCGCCGTCACCACGGTCAAGGGGTTCGAGATCATCGTGATCGGCGGCCTCGGCTCGATCCCCGGCGCGCTCGTCGCGGGCGTCCTGCTGGGCGTCGTCGAGGCCCTCGGCACGAATTTCATCTCGTCGCCTTACCAGAATGTCTACGGCTTCCTGCTGGTGCTGTTGATCCTGCTGGTGCGGCCCAACGGTCTCTTCGGCGAGCGGGCGCGGCAGGCCTAGAGGCGATGGCGGTGCTCCTCGAGACTCAGGATTTGACCCGACGCTTCGGCGGCCTGGTCGCCAACGACAGCGTGAGCATCGCCGTCGAGGCCGGCGAGATCCGTGGCCTCATCGGCCCCAACGGCGCCGGTAAGACCACGCTCGCGAACCTGATCACCGGCATCTATCCGCCGACCAGCGGCGAGATCCGCATGGACGGCCGGAGCCTCGTGCGCCTGCGGCCCAACGAGATCGCGCAGCAGGGCCTGCTCCGCACCTTCCAGGTCTGCCGGATCTTCGGGAACCTCACGGTTCGCGAGAACCTGTTGCTACCCTATCTCGCGCGCGATCGCGCCGGGAGCCGCGCGGAGGGAATGCGGCTTGTCGAGGAGTTCCTGGCGCTCACCACGCTCGAGCGGCTCGCCGACGAGCCCGCCAAGCGGCTCTCGGGCGGGCAGCGCGCGCTGCTGCAGGTCGCCTGCGGCTTCATGGTGCCGGACCTCAAGTGCTACGTGCTCGACGAGCCCTTCGCGGGCATCAATCCCGTCATCAAGGACGCGATCATCGATCTCATCCTCGGCGCCAACAAGACGCGGGGCCTGACGTTCCTGATCGTGAGCCATGAGATGGCCGTGATGCGCCGGCTCTGCCACAAGGTCACGGTCCTGATCGATGGCCGCGTGGTGACCGAGGGCACGCTCGACGAGGTCGCTGCGAAGCAGGAGGTGATCTCGGCCTATCTGGGCAAAGCCTTCGCATGAGCACCGGCGCCATGCTCGCGATCGAGGAGCTCTACGCCGCTTATCAGAGCGGCATCGACATCCTGCAAGGCCTGTCGCTCTCGGTGGCGCCCAACAGCATGACCTTGGTCATCGGGCCCAACGGCGCCGGCAAGTCGACCCTGCTGCGCGCGGTCTTCGGCTTCTTGAAGCCGCACGCGGGCTCGATCCGCTTCCGCGACGAGCCGATCTCGGCGCTCGATCCCTCCGAGGTGAAGGCGCGGGGCATCGGGTATGTGCCGCAGGAGATCAACACCTTCCCCCATCTCACGGTGGAGGAGAACCTGCGCATGGGCGGATGGATCTTCCGCCGCGACAAGGCGCGGCTCCGGCGCCAGATGGATCGGGTCTACGAGATCTTTCCGCCGCTGGCGGAGCGCCGGCGCACGCGCGCCTCGTCGCTGAGCGGCGGCCAGGGCCGCATGCTCTCGGTCGCGCGCGAGATGATGACCGAGCCCGCGCTCATGCTGGTGGACGAGCCCACCGCGGGCTTGGCGCCCAATCTGGTGGACCAGGTCTACGACTTGCTGCTGACGGCGCGGCGCACCATCGGCAGCACCATCCTCCTGGTCGACCAGAACATCGAGCAGGCGATCCAGCACGCCGACCACGTCTACATGGTCAATCTGGGCCGTATCAAGGCCGAGGGTCCCGCGCAAGAGTTCCCACTGGAACGCATCGCCGCCCTGATCCAGGAGTGCCTGCTCGGATGAGCAGCCTTCTTGCCTTTGTCGACTGGCGGCGGCTCGCCGTGGTCGTGGTGCCGGTGTTGCTGGGGCTGGCGGCGCTGCCGGCCGTGCTCGGCACCTATCTCATTCACGTCGTGACGCTCGCCTTCTACTACACGATCCTGGCGGCGAGCTGGAACCTGCTCGCGGGCATGACCGGGCAATTCTCGCTGGCGCAGCAGACTTTCGCGACGATCGGCGCCTATACCAGCGGGCTCCTCATCGTGTGGCTTGGTTTCCCGCTCTGGCTCTCGATGCCCTGCGGCGTCGTGGTGGCAGCGGCGCTTGGGTTCGTCTTGGGGCGGCTGGTGCTGCACATGCGCGCGGTCTATCTCGCGATCGCCACCTGGGCCTTCGCCGAGACCGTTCACGTGCTGCTGACCGCGGCTTACACGATCACGCGCGGCGAGCTGGGGCTCAGCGTGCCCTCGCTCTACGGGACGCTCAATCCCGTGCTCTATTACTACACGCTGCTGCCGGTCACCGCAGTGATCGTCATCGCCATGTACGTCCTGGTGCGCTCGCCGATCGGCTACTTCATGCGCGCGATCAAGGACGACGAACTCCGCGCGCAGACCCTCGGCGTCGACACCACGCGGGTCAAGGTGCTGGTGTTCACGCTCACCAGCGGCATCTCTGGCGTCGCGGGCGTGTTCTACGCGCACTACATGGTGACGCTGAGCCCGCAGATGACCGACTTCAGCGAGATGGCGAAGCTCATCATCATGGTCGTCGTGGGCGGGCTCGGGAGCTTCGTGGGGCCGCTCATCGGCGCGCCCCTGGTGCACGTCATCCTCACCTATCTCGAGCGATACGGCGAGTGGGACATGGTGGTGTTCGCGCTCATCGTGATCGCGCTGATGCGGACCTACATGGGCGGCCTTGCCGCACTCGCGGCCGAGGCGTACCAGAAGCTGCGCGCCCAACGCGCTGGCTGAGAAGGAGGGACATGACCAAGACCGTCGGCGTGATCGGCGCGGGGATGGTGGGCATCACCGCCGCGAGCTTCCTGCAGCGCGACGGCCATCGCGTCTTCGTGCTCGACCCCGGCTCGCCCGGCGAGGGCACGTCCTTCGGCAATGCCGGCTGCCTCAACGGCTCGTCGGTGGTGCCGATGTCGATGCCAGGCACGGTCCGCAATGTGCCGCGCTGGCTGCTCGATCCCATGGGACCGCTCTCGATCCGCTGGCGGTATCTGCCGGTGATCGCGCCGTGGCTCGTGCGCTTCATTCGCGCGGGCGCGCCGGAGCGCGTGAAGGCGCAGGCCCGCGCGCTTCGCGCGTTGCTGGCACCCTCGATGGAGACGCTGCTGCCGCTCGCGAAGGAAGCGGGCATTGCCGATCTCATCCATCGCGCGGGCCATCTCTGGGTCTATCGAACCGACGAGAGCTTCCGCAAGGACAGTGCCGCCTGGCAGCTCCGGCGCGACAACGGCGTCGTGGTGACGGAGCTCGATGCCGACCAGCTCCGCCAGGCGGAGCCCGCGCTCTCCCGCGAGTTCACGCGCGGCATCCTCGTCGAGGAGAACGGCCACCTCGGCAATCCCCATCGGATGGTC
This sequence comes from Allostellaceae bacterium, assembly GCA_035280245.1. GTDB lineage: Bacteria > Pseudomonadota > Alphaproteobacteria > ATCC43930 > CGMCC-115725 > DASZHJ01. The sequence goes on along the minus strand of DATEGF010000379.1, from coordinate 574 downwards.
CAGGGATTGGCGCAGGCGCTGCAGCGCAACGGCGGCGAGATCCACGTGGCCCGCGCGACAGGCTTCTCGCTCGAGGGCGGCCGGGTCAAGGCGATCCGCACCGATCGCGGCGAGTTTCCCTGCGACGCGGCTGTGGTGGCGGCGGGCGCTTGGTCGAAGCCGCTCGCGGCGGCGCTCGGCGACCGCGTGCCGCTCGAGACCGAGCGCGGCTATCACATCATGATCCGCGACCCCGAGGCGATGCCTCGGCTGCCGATCGCGGATGCCGATGGAAAGTTCGTTGGAACACCCATGGAGACGGGCTTGCGCTTCGCCGGGACGGTGGAGCTCGCGGGCCTCGCGGCGCCGCCCGATTGGCGTCGCGCGCGCATCCTGCTGGAGCAGGGGCGACGGCTCTTTCCAGGACTCAAGCCGAGCTATCCAGAGGAGCGGCTCTCGCTCTGGATGGGCCATCGCCCGAGCCTGCCGGACTCGCTGCCGTGTCTCGGTCCGTCGGCCGCGTCGCCGACTGTCGTCTACGCCTTCGGCCACGGCCACGTCGGCATGGCGGCCTCGCCGATGACCGGCAAGCTGG
>DATEGF010000378.1:0-16608 GCA_035280245.1 Allostellaceae bacterium | reverse complement strand
CGTCGACCGCGACCTCGAGACCGCGGCCATGGTGATGGGCGCCGGCCGAATGCTCATCGTGCGAAAGGTTACGCTCCCCTTGCTGCGACCGGCGCTGGTGGCCGGCGGCCTATTCGCCTTCCTCATCTCCTTCGACGAGGTGGTGATCGCCTATTTCATCTCGAACGTTCAGACCCAGACGCTACCCGTCAAGATGTACAGCAGCATCCACTGGGAGATCTCGCCGGTGCTCGCGGCGGTCTCTACGCTCATGACGCTGCTGTCGCTCAGCGTGTGCCTGGCGGTGGCGTTCCTGCAGCGGAACGAGCAGAGCTAGCGGGGATGATCCGCTGCCGTCAGGTGATCAACCACTCCTTGAAGCGGCGCTGCAAGTCGTCGAACTTGCTCGCCCACCAGCCGTCATCCATGGTGACGTTGTTCGGGTTCTTTAGATCGGGGAGCCACTTCCTGCTCTCTTCCGACATCATCGCGCCCGACTTGCTGTTCGCTGGGATGTAGCTCATCGCCTCGGCGAAGGCCGCATTACGGTCGGGACGTATCGCGAAGGCAACGAACTTCATCGCCGCCTCCTTGTGCGGCGCACCTCGGAGCACGGCGAGGTACTCGGGGATGTTGATGCTCTGCTTGAACGAGTAGTCGATCGACCCGCCCTGCGCCTGCGCGTTTTTCACCCGGCCGCTGTAGACATAGCTGAAATCGATCTCGCCAGTCTGCACGAGCGTGAGAGCCTGCGGCGATTCGTCGATCCACTTGGTGATATGCGGCTTGATCTTGTCGAGTGACTTGAAGCCGCGCTCAATGTCGAGCGGATAGAGCTTTGCCGGCTCGACGCCGTTGGCGAGGAGCGCCATCTCGAGCATCTCGCTGATGCGGGTGCGCAAGCCGCGGCGGCCCGGAAACGCCGAGACGTCCCAGAACTGCTTGAAGTCTTCGGGATGCTTGCCCGCGGGCGTGCGCTTGGGATCGAAGCCCACGCCGCCCGCCGCGAGGTAGAAGGCGACGTTGTCGGGATTGACGCCGACGGGAATGTCGGCGGTGTCGACGATGGACTTGTCGAGTGTCTCCCAATATCCCGCGCGCGAGCCGGACATCATCATGGCACCGGGACCATCGAACACGTCCCACTCGACCTTGTTGCTGGTGACCTGGACCTTCACCTTGGCGAGATCGGGCGTGTCCGCAACCGTGACACCGATGCCGGTTTCCTTGGTGAAGGGCTTGCAGAGCGTGTTTTCGATGGCCTCACGGTAATTGCCGCCCCAGCTGATCAACAGGATGTTGTCGGCGGCTTTCGCCTTGCCAGGCGTCAGGATGAGCGGGCCCGCGACACCGGCGCCGATCGCGGCGCTTCCCGCGCCCGCCAGAAGCCGGCGACGCGTGATGCGCGAATCCTTGCTTTTGCCCTGCCTGCGTATCCGCGACATAGCGGCCTCCCATGGTTGAGACTAGTTTCGGTTGTCTCGTGTTTTTCGATTGAAGCCACGTTAGTCAGCCGGTGCCGACGCTGTCAAACCGCGCGGGCCGGGGTACGATCGCGTCGCGTCATCGCGTGATCGGAGTTCTCCCATGGCGGCGACACAATTTCAGCGGCTCTTCAGTCCCTTTAAGCTGAACGCCACCACGCTGCGGAACCGGATCGTGTCTACGCCGCTCGGCGCCGCCTTCGTCGCCAACGGGCGGCCGACCGAGGAATATCTGCGCTATCTCGTCGCGAAGGCGAAGGGCGGCTGCGGCCTGATCGGCTGCTTCGGCGGCGCCAGCATTCATCCGACCGGCCGCGTCGGCTCCTGGCCCGAGGTGCATTATTGGGATGATGGCGTGGTCCCGCACCTGCAGCGGCTCGCCGACGCGGTCCATGAGCACGGCGCGCCCTTGGTCGCGCAGCTCGGACACCGCGGCCACAAGGGCACCTCGGTCTACACAGTGGGGCCGCTGTGGGCTGCGTCCGAAGCGCCCGGTGAATCCCATCGCGAGGTCGCTCATGCGATGGATCACAGCGAGATCGCGTTCCTGGTGCAAGCTTTCGCCACGGCCGCGGCGCGCGTCCGGCAAGGCCGCTTCGACGGCGTCGACATCTGCGCCTGGGGCGGCCACATCCCCGAGCAGTTCCTGTCGCCGCGTAGCAATCGGCGGACCGACGCCTATGGCGGCTCGATCGCGAACCGCGCGCGGTTTCTCCTCGAGCTCGTGGCGGCCGTGCGCGCGCAGACCGCGCCGGATTTCATCATCGGGGTGCGCCTGAGCGGCGACCAGCTGGTCGACGGCGGCCTCGAGCTCGAGGAGGTCAAGGAGGTCGCCCGGCTGCTCGACCGGCAAGGCATGACTGATTATCTCACCATCTCCGGCGCGTCGTCGGAGACCGTCAAGGTCAACGCGCTGATGACGCCGTCGCTCTATTACCCGCCGGTGCCGTTCCGCGACTACGCCAAGGCGGTGCGCGAGACCGTCTGCATCCCCGTGATCTACGCGGGCCGCGTGGTCACGCCGGCCCAGGCGGAGGCGCTCATCGCCGAGGGCGCCGCCGATCTCGTGGCGCTGACGCGCGCCATCATCAGCGACCCCGATTTTCCCGAGAAAGCGCGGGCGGGCCGCGTCGACGACATCCGGCTCTGCATCGGCGCGACCGAGGGCTGCATCGGCCGCAACCGGCAGGGCTTGCCGATCCGCTGCGTCCAGAATCCCGCCATCGGCCACGAGACCGAGCTGCCACCGATGGCACCGGCTGCAGTCAAGAAGCACGTGCTGGTCGCGGGCGGCGGGCCCGGCGGCATGGAAGCCGCGCGGGTCCTGGCCTTGCGCGGGCATCGCGTCACACTGTGCGAAGCCTCCGACCGGCTCGGCGGCCAGATCAATATCCTCGCGCGCGCCCCCGGGCGCGAAGCTTGGCTCGAGACGTCAGCCTGGCTTATTAGGCAGCTCGAGCGGCTGCCGGTGGAAATCCGCCTCGAGACAGCCGTCAATGCCGACCTCATCAAGACGCTCAAGCCCGATGCCGTGATCGTCGCCACGGGTGCCAAGCCACGTAAACAGAAGCCGGGGACAGCGGACGACCGAGCCATCCCTGTTTTCGACGCGGTCGACGTGATCGCCGGTGCCAATGTCGCGGGCGATCGCGTGCTCGTGGTCGACAATGAGGGCTACATGCACGCCGCCGGCGCCGCGGAGATTCTGGCAGCCGCCGGGAGGACGGTCCGCGTCATCAGCCCGACCTGGAGCATCGGCGAGGACCTCGATATCGGATTGCGCGCCGACATCCACGCCCGGCTCCTCGACAAGACCGTGTTACTGACCCCACAGCATCGCCTGGTCTCGATTGAAAGCGGCGGCGCGGTCATCGAGAACATCTTCTCGCGCCGCAAGGAAACCGTCGCCGCCGACGCGGTAGTGATCGCGACGGGTCAGACGGCGAATGACGAATTGCTCAGCATCGCGAGACCGCTCGCGGCGGAGGCGCACGCGATCGGCGATTGCGTGGCGCCCCGCCGCTTGCACGACGCCCTGCTGGACGCCAACCTAGTGGCGCGCCGCCTCTGAGCTCTCAGGTTTCGGCGATCACCGCGCGCCGGCGCGTCCCGAGGATCTCCACCGAGAGCGGCGCCGCGGAAGTCACCACGCCCATGTCCACCAGCGCAAGCGCGACGCTGCCCTCGCGCGACATGTCGAAGCTGCCGGAGGTCACGGCACCGACCGCGCGGTCGCCCGCGAAGACCGGCTCAAAGCCCCAGGGATCGACAGGTGCGCCGCCGTCATGCGAGATCGCCAGACGCACCAGGCGCTTCCCATTCGACTGCTGGGCGTTGGACTTGCCGAGGAAGTCGGCCTTCTCCCGCGCGACGAGGCCAGCGAGGCCGGCCTCCGTCGGAGTGACATCGGCGGCAAAATCGATGCCCCAGCTCCCATGGCCGCGGGCAATCCGCAGCGCGTCGTGGGCGCGGCGACCGATATCCTTCAAGCCATGAGCGGTACCGACCTCCTCGAGCGCCTCGTAGATCGCGAGCTGCGAGTCGATCCCGTGCAGGATCAGGAAGGCCGGCGATGTCACATCATCGATGCGCAGCACCCGCACTCGGGCGAACCCGATCGTCGCCGCCTTCACTTGGCCCGCCGCCGAAAAGTCGCGTTTCATGCCGAGCACGCGCAATATCTCCGGGCTGCGGGCGCCGCCGAGCCACAGGATGCCGTCGCGCGCCGTGACATTCGTGACGTTCGTTTCAGTGTCCCGCAGATGGGACTGCAACCAGTCGAGATCGCGCTGCTCCGACCTCCCCTCGCCCGTGAGATAGAACCGGTCCTCGGCCAGCCGCTCGATGGTGAGCACACTCGCCACGTGACCCTTGGCCGTGAGGAAGGGCGCGCGCACGACATGCCCGACATCGGGTAGCCGCGCGGCGCAGAGTCGGTCGAGGATGGCCGCCGCGCTGGCGCCTTCGACCTCGAACTTGCCGCGGCTCGAGAGATCGAGCACACCCGCTCCATCGCGGGCGGCGCGCGCCTCGGCCCCGGCGCAAGCGACCCAGGCTTGCCGCTCGAAGCGGGTGCCGTCATCGGGCGTGACACCCGCCGGCACGAACCAATTCGGCACCTCCCAGCCGTTTTCCACACCGAACGATGCGCCCTTGACCAAAAGCTTCGTGAAGAGCGGCGTCACGCGCGCGGGACGGCCCCGGCTCGGCTCGCCGTGCGGGTAGTAGACCGGGTTCGAGTAAGCGTGGCCGACGCTCACTTTTGCCACGGCGTAGGGCTGCGTGGCATAGGAGCCGAACCGGCGCACGTCCACAGGCGAGAGATCGATCGACGGCTCGCCCTCGAGGATCCACTCGGCCAGATACCTGCCGAAGCCGCATTGCAGGAACCCGCCGACCGCGCCGCAGAACGTGTAGTAGTTCGGGAGCCCGTGGGCCGGCCCGATGCAGGGCCGGAGATCGGCGGTCCGGCCGGTCGGTCCGTTGACCACCGTCTTGACGCCGAGCCGCTTCAGCGCCGGAACCATCTCGGAAGTGATCTCGAGCTGCGGCGCCGCGCGCTCGATGTCCGGCTCGAACAGCTCCTGGCCGAAATCGCGGGGAATGCCGTCGAGCCCCCAGAACACGGGATGGCTCTCGTAGCAGGCGACGAGCAGCCCCTGCCGCTCCTGCCGGAGATAGGTCGGCACGTTGAGGTCGCGGAGCACCGGCATCTCCCGACCGATCTGGGCGAGCTCCGGCGCTTGCTCGGTCACGAAATACTCGTGCTCCATGGCGAGGATCGGCAGATATCCGCCGACCATCGCGGAGATCTCGGGCCCCCAGAAGCCCGCCGCGTTGATGATGATCTCGACGGTGATCGCGCCCCGGCTCGTCTCGATCCGCCATTCGCCGCCCGCCGTGCGCGAGATGCCGGTGACCCGCGTGTTGCGATAAATCTCGGCGCCACCTGCGCGCGCAGCCTTAGCGAAGCCCTGGGTGGTCTGCGACGGATCCGTATAGCCGTCGAGCGTGGTGTGGAGCGCCGCCTTGAAGCCGTCGAACTCCAGGAGCGGCCAGAGCGCGCGCGTCTCGTTGGGACCGATCAGGTCCGCCTCGATGCCGATCGGGCGTGCGAACGCCATATACCGCTTGTACTCGCGAACCTCGTCTTCGGTGCGCGCGAGGCGCAGCGAGCCCACCGCGTGCACGCCCGTGGGTTCGTCGATCTCCTTGGCGAGGCGCTTGTAGCTCTCGAAGCTCTCGTACTGGATGCGCGCGAAAAGCGGCGATTCCGCGAAATGCGGCACCTGGCCCGCCGCGTGCCAAGTCGAGCCCGAGGTGAGTTCGCCCTTCTCGATCAGCACGGCGTCGCGGCAGCCCTGCCGGACCAAGTGGTACAGCATGGCGCACCCCATGATGCCACCGCCGATCACGGCGACGCGGGCCTGAGTCTTCATGAGGGTCCTCCGGCACTCCCAGTGATGACCTCTCGATCATGCGAAATCGATCCTGGGCTGTCGAAGAGAATCTTGCCCGGGATAAGGCGCACGCGCTCATCCACTCTTCGATGCACGGCACATTCCGATTTTCGGTATGCGCGAGCGCATGTTGCGGGACCGCGGACGCCGAGGTTACCTTGAGCTTCTGACGCGCCGCGCCGATGATCACGAGTGCGCCGTTCGCGCGGGGACGAGGTGACGTGGACGCGCAGGTGAGAGCGGGCAGGACGGCGATCGAGGCGTTGCTGCGACCGCGGTCGATCGCCATCGTCGGTGCATCCAGCCGCGAAGGTTCCTTCGGATTGCGGCTGCTGAGCTCGATCCGCGGCGGGCGGTACAGCGGTGAGATCTATCCGATCAATCCCCGCTACGAAGAGATCGCGGGCGTCCGCTGCTATCCGAGCCTCAAGGTGCTGGCGGTGCCCGCGGATTGCGTCGCCTTCACCGTCTCCGACGAGCTCGTGGAGCATTCCCTCGCCGAGGCGGCCGACGCCGGCGCGCGCGCCGCGGTCATCTTCGGCCGCGGGTATGAGTCGTCCAAACGAGAAGGGCCTTCCCGGGTTGAGCGCCTCGCCGCGATCGCCCGTGAGGCCGGCATGGCCGTCTGCGGCAACAATTGCATGGGCTTCTTCAATTCGATCGACGGCATCAAAATGTCCGGCAACCCGCCGCCGCTGCCGGATGCGAGCGGCGACATTGGTCTGGTCTCCCATAGCGGATCGACCTGGTCGGGCCTGATCGGCAATCAGCGCGACCTCATCTTCAACTACGCGGTCTCAGCCGGCCAGGAGATCGCGACGACGATGGCTGACTACCTCGAGTTCCTGCTGGATCAGCCGGAAACCAAAGCGATCGGCTGCCTTCTGGAGACCGTGCGCGCGCCAGAGAAATTCATAGCCGCGCTCGAGCGGGCCGACCGCCTGGGGATTCCCATCGTGGCGTTGAAGCTCGGCCGCACCGAGCGCGGCCGACGCTTCGCGCTGGCCCACAGCGGCGCGCTCGCGGGCTCTGATGCCGCCTATGGCGCAATCTTCGAGCGCCACAACGTGATCCGTGTTTACACGCCGGACGAGCTCACGGACACGCTCGAGCTCCTGAAATCGCCGCGCCGGCCGGGTAACGGCGGGATCGGCATCGTCACGGATTCCGGCGGTGAGCGCGAGCTGATAGTCGACCTCGCGACGGATCTGGGCGCGCCGCTCGCCGAGGTCACCGCCGAGACCCGCGAGCGGCTCGTCAGCGTCCTCGATCCCGGCATGGAGCCGCAGAACCCCGTCGATTCCTATGGCGACGGCCGCATGCTCCTCGGCGAATGCGCGGCCGCGCTCGCCGCCGATCCCAGCGTCGCCGTCGTAGCACTCGCGACCAATCTCGTGCACGGCCGGCCCTATGCCCGCGCCTCCTCGACGGCGATGGAGAACGCGGCAGCCACCACCACGAAGCCCGCAATCCTCTTCGGCAACGTCCACAGCTCCGTCAGCCGCGAGGAAGCGAGCCGGCTGCGCGCGCTCGGCATCCCCGTGCTGATGGGAACCGCGACCGCTCTCGCGGCGATGCGGAACCTGCTCCAGTGGTATCACCGCCGCGCGGCAGCACCCGAGGCGAAGCCGTCCGTACCCGGCGCGGTTGCGGCGGACAAGGCGCGCACCCTCGCAAAGAGCGCCGCTGGCGCCGATGCCATCGCGCTTCCGAACGCGCTCGGCATTCTCGATCTCTTCGGCATTCCCTCGGCGCCGAGCGAGTTTGTGGATACCGCCGACGGTGCGGTCGCGGCGGCTCGGCATTTGGGTTTCCCGGTGGTACTCAAGACCGCCGCGTCGGAGATCCTGCACAAGACCGAGGCGGGCGGCGTCGAGCTCGGTCTGCGCGATGCCGATCAGGTCTCTCGCGCCTATGCGCGGATCGCCGCGGCCTGCGGACCCGCGGTGCAAGTACAGGCGCAAGCGGGAAACGGCACCGAAGTCCTGCTCGGCATGACCAACGACCCGCAATTCGGCCCGATGGTGACGGTAGGGCTCGGCGGCATTTTCACCGAGGTGTTCGCCGACGCTGTGACTTTTCAGCCGCCGATCGGCGCCGCGGCGGCCCGCCGCTATCTCGAGCGCTTGAAGGGCTACCGGTTGCTAGAGGGGTATCGCGGCCGGGCGAAAGCCGACCTCGAGGCACTCGCGCTCACGATCGAGCGCTTCAGCGTGCTCGCCGCGACCGTCGGCCCCCTCTTCTCCGCGATCGATCTCAATCCCGTCATCGCGAGCGCGTCCGGCGCGCTCGCGGTGGACGCGCTCTTCATTCCGCTTCGCAAACCCTAGCCCAGCAGGACATCGACCGTGACGCAGAGCTACGAGACCATCCAGGCGCGGATCGATGGCCGCGTTGCCGTCATCTCCCTCAATCGCCCGCAAGTGCTGAACGCGATCAATCGCAAGCTCATGGGCGAGGTGACCGCAGCGATGAAAGAGTTCATCGCAGCCCCGCAGGTGCTTACCATCATCCTGCACGGCCTCGGCCGCGCCTTCTCCGCGGGCTTCGACATGAAGGAGTCGGCGCAGCGCACGGTCACGACCATCGAGGAATGGCGGCAGATCCTCGGCGACGACTTCGATTTCCTGATCCAGTTCTGGGATTGCCCGAAGCCGACGATCGCGGCCGTGCACGGCTTCGCGCTCGCGGGTGGCTTCGAGATGGCGCTCTCCTGCGACATCACGGTCGCTGCGGAAGGCACGCGCTTTGGCGAGCCGGAGCCGCGCTTCGGCTCCGGGATCATCGCGCTGTTGTTGCCATGGATGACCATGCCGAAGCTTGCAAAGGAGATGCTGCTCACCGGCAGCGACCAAATCGACGCGCAACGCGCGCTTGCCATGGGTATCGTCAATCACGTCGTTCCGGTGGGTACCGAGCTCGAGAAGGCGATGCAGATCGCGCGCGACATCTCGGCGGCAGCGCCGAGCTCTGTCCAGCTCACCAAGCGGGCGATCAATCGCAGCTATGAGATCGCGGGCATGCGCCAGGCGCTCCTGGCGGGCGTCGATACGGACGTGCTGATCGAGGCCGCCAGCGGACCGGAACGCGCGGAGTTCAACCGGCTCCGCCGCGAGAAGGGCCTCAAAGCCGCCCTCGCTTGGCGCGACGCGAAGTTCAGCGGCGGTTGACCGGGCGGCGGTCGGAAACAGAGCGGCATTGGCGAGGGAGGTTCACATGGCAGTTCGGAAACAATCGTCGGGCGCGGTCTCGCGCCGCCGCGTGCTCGCGAGAGGTGGGCTGATCGGCGTCGGGCTTTTGGCCGCGCCGGCGATCCTATCTGGCCGCGCAGCAGCGGCGGATTCCCTGGTCTACGTCTCTTACGGCGGCGCGACCGAGGATGCCGAGGTCGAATCCTTCCTCAAGCCCTTCACAGCCGACACCGGCATCAATGTAATCGCGGCCAGCGGTCCCGACATCGCCAAGCTCAAGGCCCAGGCAATGACGGGCAACGCCGAGTGGGACGTGGTCGACTTCATCGGCTCGCAGGCGATCGCGGCCGACCGCGCGGGCGTGCTCGAGAAGATCGATTACACCGTAGTCGACGACACCGACATGTTCGTGCCCAAGGAGGAGGCGAGCTTCCCCTTCTACGTCTATGGCGGCGGCATCGCCTACGATCCCGCGCGGCATCCCGATGGCAAGCATCCCATGGATTGGGAGCAGTTCTGGGACGTGAGCAAGTTCCCGGGCCGGCGCGGGCTTCGCAACCGGCCGGACGAGAACCTGGAGCTCGCACTCATGGCCGACGGCGTACCAGCCAAGAAGCTCTACCCCCTCGACGTCGACCGCGCTTTCCGCTCGCTCGATCGGATCAAGCCCCATGTCGCGAAGTGGATCGTGGAGACGCCGCAGACCATTTCACTCCTGCAGAGCAACGAGATCGATTTCGTCTTCACCTACAGCGGCCGAGTGCAGGCGGCGCGCAAGCAGGGCGTCTCCATTGCCTACGTCTACGACGCCAATATCGTGACGCCCGCATACACCTGTGTCGCCAAGGGAACGCGCAACAAGTCAGCCGCGATGAAGCTCGCGAGCTATTTCGCGAAGCCCGAGCGGCAAGCCCAGTTCTGCAACATCCTCGGCTACAGCCCGATCAAGCGCTCGGCGATCAAGCTGCTCACGCCGGAGACCCTGGCGCAGCAGCCGAAACTGGACGATGCCAAGACGGCGGTCACCGACATCAAATGGTGGGCCGATAATTTCATCGAAGTGAACAAGCGCTTCAAAGACTGGCTCATCACCTAAGGGTGCGCCGACGATCAGCCCCACGGACGAAGTACTCGACTGGAATGACCTGCTACCAGTCGATCGCCACGAAGGGCGCACACTCTCAGTATCCACACATTCGTTTGCGCTCGGGTCGCAGCCGGCTCATAAGGTCCTCTGCGCGAGCCTTGTTCTCGCCCTGCTGGTCGTTGGTCCCGATTGCCGCGGCCGTGAAGGCCGCAAGCTCCTTCAGGTTCGAATTTCGGGCGATCACGTCGATCTCGCAGACGCAAAACGCTTCAGCCCGATCAATCGACAGGCCGAATTGGTCTACGGCCTGCTTTCGACAGATCTCATCGCGAGCCAGGAATCTCGCCTTGAAGTCCTCCTGTTGAGGTGTGAGGGGCGCGCTGTAATCCGTGGCCCAGGCTGATGCCGTGCCCACAAGGGCCAAAGCGACGACAAGCTCTTCGATGTGCCGCATGATCCCCCTCCTGTCAGATATTCATCGACCTCGCTTCTTGCATAGATGAACTCCTGGCCTTCACCGTTTCTCGGATAGAGCTTACGCCGGCTTTTCCAAGCGCGCACTCTGAATGGCGGCTGCCCTCGGTGCCATGATCAGCGGCCGAGCCGCTGTTGAAAGGCGGCCTTGAGCAGGTGACGCTGCAGCTTCCCAGTCTCCGTGCGCGGTAGGGTGTCGACCGCCATGATGTGGGCTCGGCCCAGCCGGAGCGGCCACACCTGCGCCGTGATCGCCTGCGTTATCTGCGGCATCGCTTCCGCGCGCGCCGGGACGATTGCGATGCAGATCTCGTCGATGCCCTCCTGCCCAGGAATGGAGGTGACACCGGCTTCCTGGACCGGGGCGCACTCGACGACCATGTCTTCAATCACGGACGGCACAATCTTGGCGCCGCCGATGTTCAGGATGTCGTCGGCTCGGCCGAGGAGCTTGAGCCGGCGGTGACCGACCAGCATTCCGACATCGTTCGAATAAAACCAACCATCCCGAAACACCTGGGCAGTAGCCTCGGGATCGCCCACATAGCCGTCGACGAGGCTGTCGGTCCTGATCTTGAGCCGGCCGACTTGTCCCTGCGGCAGCGCCCTGCCCTGATCGTCGATTACCTCGACATCGGCACCCGGCCGCACCGTCGCGACGCCATCGGCATCGACGACCGCGATCATATAGGTCTCGTTGCTGTTGTAGGTGTAGACGAGCTCGGTAGCGAGCCTTGCCATGATCTGGCGCCGCATGTCCTCGGACAGCGGACCGGCCCCCATCATGATCGTGAGCCCCGCGGGCTTCTCGTCGGTGCTGGGCAGCTCGTCCAAGATCGACTTCACCTGATGCTGGAACAGGCGCACGTGCGAGGGCTTATGGGTGATGATCGCTCGGGCGGTCGACATCCGGAACTCGACCACGCATGTAGCGCCAACCCGCAAGCAAGCGGTCGCCCGCCAGAACATCGAGCCCACGTTGAAGCCGCCGGTGATCAGGAACTTCGACTCCCTCGAGAACCCCATGTGCAGGATATAGTCCCGCACGATCGCTTCCTCCGCCGCTCGCGAGACCGCCATGGTCTTGCCAGGACCGGTTGTCCCCGAAGAGCGGACAAGCCGCCGGGTATCGGCGAGCGTCATGTCGGCGGCCGGGATTTCTTCGGGAAGATCGAGCTCGGACTGCGATAAGGCCTCTGCGACCCAAGCAGGGGTCAACTTGTGGATCTTTCGCGCCCATTCCGCCGGTACGTCATGCTCGGCCACGACGAGATCGACCGAGTTGATCAAAGATTGGTATGCCCAGATCCCCTCGGCTTGGAATGAACCGGCGGCAACACCCAGGTTCTCGCAAGCTAGCAGTAGCAGCCAGTGGAGATAGAGTTCATCAGTCTCGACCGCAACAGCGCCGGGCGGGGCCGGCAGGATCGGTCGAAGCGCATGCGTGACCTTCCTCAGATCCGAGTCGAACTTGCGGTACGTGACCTCCCGCCCATCCTTGACGAGCGCGATGGCGGTCGGCCGATGGAGTCCATGAAATCGAACGTAGTGCGGTGTCGGCGGAGGCACGACCGCGCCGCCCGAAGCCCCTTGATGGCGCGAACCCGGACTCATGGGCGTTCAATGAGGCTCCATATTGTGTCAGCGGCATCGTGCCTCGTCCGGCGGGGCGGGATCAATGGATCGCGCTCCCGCGTGATCGTATGCATGCAACCGGTGCGGGGCATTCCGTCTTCTTCTTGTGGCGCCCGTTCCGCTGAAGTTGTAGCCCGAAATCAGACCGAGCGCGTCACGCCGCCGTCGACCCGGAGGTTCTGGCCGGTGATGTACCCGGCGCCGTCCGAGGCGAGGAAGGCAATGGTGGCGGCAATCTCCTTGCTCGTGCCGTAGCGTCGCATCGGAATGCTCTCGCGACGATCGTCGGTGGCCGGAAGGCTGTCGATCCAACCGGGCAGCACGTTGTTCATGCGGACGTTGTCGGCGGCGTACTGCGTGGCGAAGATCTTGACGTAGGCCGCAAGTCCCGCCCGAAACACGGCGGAGGTCGGGAACATCGCGCTCGGCTCGAAGATCCACGCGGTCGAGATGTTGATGATCACGCCGGATTTCTGTTTCACCATGATGGGCGCGACGAGGCGCGTCGCGCGGACCACGTTCATCAGGTAGGTGTCGAGCCCGGCACGCCATTGCTCGTCGGTGATCTCGAGGATGGGCGCGCGGGGACCGTGACCCGCGCTGTTGACGAGCACGTCGATGCGGCTCCAGCGCTCGATTGTCCCATCGACTAGCCGCTTCAGATCGGCAACCGACTGGTTGGAACCGGTGACGCCGAGGCCGCCGAGCTCGCGGGCGAGCGCCTCGCCTTTGCCGGACGAAGACAGGATCGCAACCCTGAACCCCTCCGCCGCCAGTCGGCGCGCTGCCTCGGCGCCCATGCCGCTGCCACCGGCCGTGACGATTGCAACCTTTTCCGTCGCCATTTGAGCTCCCTCCAAAATTCCGAGCGACATTATGCCGATCTTCCGCCGTGCCGGCAGCTAGAAGAGAACCGCGGAGTGACGGACTCTGCTCCATGCGTGAGAGCGATTGTATAAAGTTCGCTCATATCTTATGCAGCAGCCCATGAATGCGGACAGGAGCCTCACGGCCGAGGTCGCGGTCATCGGCACCGGGAATATCGGGATCGCCGTGGCCTACTATCTGGCCGCTCGGCACGGGGTCCGCGACGTCGTCCTGATCGACGCGCGTGACCCCATGAGCCTGACCTCCGCGCAATCCGGCGAGAACTATCGGAACTGGTGGCCGCACCCGATCATGACGGCGTTCACCGACGACAGCATCGGCATGCTGGAGGAGATTGCCGCCGCCACCGGCAATCGCATCAACATGACCCGGCGCGGCTACGCGCTGGTGACGCGCCGGAGCGACCCGGCGGACCTGATCGCGGACCTCTATCGGGGCTATGGCAGGGACGCCGACCGGCTGATCCGCATCCATGAGCGAGCGGCCGCGGCAACCTATCAGCCAGCCGTCTCCGCGGCGTGGGACGCCGCGCCAACTGGCGTCGACGTCCTCTGCGAGCCGACGCTCATCCGGAAGACGTTCCCCTATTACGCGCCCGATTTAGGGACGGTGCTGCATATCCGTCGTGCCGGATCGATCAGCGGCCAGCCACTCGGCCAGTTCATGCTGGAGACGATCCGCGGCGCCGGAGGGCGGTTGCTGCGCGGCGAAGTGGTGGCGATCGAGGGAGCGGCGCCGTTCATACTCGCGATCGACACGCCGGAGGGGCGCGTCAGCCTCCGAGCGGCGCGGTTGGTGAATGCGGCGGGTCCGTTCCTACGTGACGTCGCGACGATGCTCGGCGAGAACTTGCCGGTGTCCTGCGTCTATCAGCAGAAGATCAGTTTCGAGGACCGTGCGGGGGCGATCGCGCGGACCATGCCCTTCACGATCGATCTCGATGGCCAGAGCCTGCCCTGGTCCGACGAGGAGCGCACGATCCTCGCCGAGGATGAAGCGACTGCGCGGCTCCTGGCGCCGATGCCCGGCGGCATTCATTGTCGCGCCGACGGCGCCGAGACCGGCACATGGATCAAGCTCGGCTGGGCCTTCAATACCAGGGCGAGCGATCCGCACGCGTTCGAGCCGATGGACCCGCAGTTCCCCGATATCGTCCTGCGCGCCGCGAGCCGCCTGCATCCCGCGCTCAAAGCCTATGTCGGGCGGCTGCCGCGAGGCGCGCGCCATTACGGCGGCTACTACACGATGACGGAGGAGAACTGGCCGCTGATCGGGCCGATGCGCACGCCGGGTGCTTTCGTCGCGGGCGCGCTCTCGGGCTTCGGCACCATGTCGGCCTGCGCGACCGGATCGATCACCGCGGCCTGGGTCGCCGGCGGGAAGCGTCCGGACTATGCGCCGGCGCTCAGCCCCGCGCGCCGCGAAAACGCTGCGCTCATGGCCGAACTGGCCGCGCTCAACTCTCGCGGGGTGCTGTGACCATGAACCCGAACGAGATTCCTGCGCGTGGCTACGACGTGATCGTTGTCGGTGGTGGCGCGGTCGGGATGGCGACCGCCTATTATCTGCGCTCGCTCGATGCCGGCTGCCGCGTCGCCGTCGTCGAGCGCGACCCGACCTATCGGCTGGCGTCGACGCCGCGCGCGTCGGGTGGCGTGCGCCGACTGTTTGCGCTCCCAGAGAACATCCAGCTCTCCAACTTGGGCATCCCGGTCTTCGAGCGGTTCCCGGAGCTGATGGCGGTCGACGGCGAGAAGCCGGATATCGGCTTCAAGAAGAATGGCTATCTCTTCATCGTACCGCCCGGCGACGTCGCCACCCTTCGGCGCAACTACGAGCGTCAGCGCGGCCTGGGCGTCAACCTCCGCTTTCTCGAGCCGGCGGCGCTCAAGGAGACTTTCCCGTCGATGGTCGTCGACGATCTCGGCGGCGCCGTCCATTCCCTCGATGACGGCTGGCTCGATCCCTACTCGACCCTGATGGCGTTGCGGCGCAAAGCCGGCGCCTTGGGCGCGGCCCTCATCAAGGGTGACGTGACCGAGATCGAGATCGGCGCTCGGCTGGTGCGGAGCGCGACGCTCGCCGACGGCACGGTGCTGAAAGCGGGCGCCATCGTGAACGCCGCGGGTGCCTGGGCGCAGCAGGTCTGCGACATGGTCGGCATGAAGTCGCCGATCACCCCGATGCGCCGTTTCGAGCACTACTTCGAGTGCGAGGAACCGATCGAGCCATTGCCCTACCTCAAGGACGTGAACCGGCTCGCCTTCCGTCCGGAGGGAAAGGGCTATTCCGGCGGCGTGCCGACACTCGAGGAGCCGCGCGGATTCAACTTCGAGGCCGATCACGGTTACTTCGAGGCCGTGGTGTGGCAGGCCCTCGCCCATCGCTTCCCGCAATTCGAGCGGACGAAGTGCAAGAGCACCCTGCCCGGCCTCTACGACCAGAACGACCTCGACGGCAATCCGATCATCGGGCGCTGGACCGGGCACTGCGAGAATTTCCTGATGGCGGCGGGCTTCTCGGGCCACGGCCTGATGCACGCGCCGGGCTGCGGCCTCGCGCTTGCCGAGCTGATCCTGCGCGGCCGCTACGAGACCATCGATCTCGCCCGGCTGGGCTGGGCGCGCATCGAGCGTGGCGAGCCCTATGCCGAGCAGGGCATCATCTGATGGCGCGAAGTGCCACCCACCGATCGCAAAGAAGCGGAAACGCGGCTGCGCGAGCTGCAGGACGAGCTCGCCCCTGTTGCGCGTCTGACCGAGATGGGTCGGATGGTGACGACCCTCGCGCATGAGCTTCCTCAGCCGTTGACGGCGGCCAGTAATTATCTTGAGGCCCTGCGCGTGATGCTGGAGCGTGGCGATGCCGCCGCGCTCGACCGCGCCAAAAGCACGGCCGACGACGCCCAAATGCTGGACAACCCTCTGACGGCAGTCGTGCGCGTCCCGCACTATGCCGTGATCTGCCACCGACTGCACCCAGGGGCACTGTCTCGATGCTTGTCGCGGCTCGCTGTTGCGCAATCCTCCGCTTGAGCGCCCGCGCCGCTCTCGCTCTAACCATTCAAAAGCGCTTGATCGAAGCCTAGAGTTCGACCAGGACTCCCGAGAACCCGGGAGTCCACGGTCGAACCCATGTTTCTTTCCGACGTCGTTGCGGCCTCTCGAAGCGTCAGCGAGACCAGCGCGCGCACCGACAAGATCGGCTTTCTCGCCGACTGCCTGCGGTGCGCCGGCTCCGAGGACATCGAGATCGCTGTGGCGCTCCTCTCGGGCGGGCCCCGCCAGGGACGCATCGGGCTCGGCCCTGCGGTGCTCAGCGCCGCGATGCCCGCGACGGCGGCGCCGACGCCGACCCTGACGCTCGCCGAGGTCGACGCGGTGCTCGACCGGATCGCGCGGGCGCGGGGT
>DATEGF010000377.1:0-11171 GCA_035280245.1 Allostellaceae bacterium | reverse complement strand
GGCGTGCTGAGCGTGGCGCTGCCCGACACCACGTTGAAGCCCGAGAGTCCGTTCGCCGGCGCGCTCCCCGCCGCCGCCGGCTTCCCGCCGCCCGCCAGCGCCGCCACCAGCGCCGTCGTGGTCAGCAGGAGATCGCGGAATAGCGGCGACCTCCGCGCCTTGGCCGTCGCGCGCGCGCCACCGGATCGAGCCTCGCGGCCCGTAGAGACCGTCACCCTCCGACCTCCCAAATCCCGAACGGCTTAAGTGCCGACTTACTGAGGCCCCAAGGTTCTCGTCAGTCCCAGAGTTCGAGACCGTTCGCGGTATAGTTAAAGGCTGCTTAACGTGCTTTTCGAATGTAAAGAGAAAGGACGCACAGGTCCAGTGAAGTACGTCACAACCGCTGACGATTCACGGTGTAGAGTAAACGTTACCGGGTTCTAGGAACTCAGTCGTGCCATCGCAGCGGATGCTCGCTCGCGCAGTCGCGCATACCCGGCTCCGATGTAGATACCCTCCACTTTGACGTAGAGGTCGCGAGCTGTCGCCACACACCCTCTCGCGGCCGCGCCGTCGGCCACGTCGAGGATCCAGCCAGCGGCAGCGTATGCGGCCTCGTAGCCGTCCAAGCCATCCTCCCACTCGGGCCGGATCAGCAGCGCCGTATGGAGCACGGATGCCCGCGCATCCATCAGCTTGGGTGAATGGCAGTCCCGGGGCACCTCTTGGCGCCACTCTCGGTACGGCGCCAGCGTCACATCTCGCAATTCCACAAGATATCCCGGACGGTGCTGCTCGATGATTTGTCGGCGCGCCTGGTAATCCGCGCATCCCTGCAAGACGAGCAAAAACACGATAAGGACGAATGTTCTGCGCATGCTTTCCCCCGAAGATTCGAGCCACCCAGCCCCGGCTCGCCGCCCCGATCGCGCGGGCGCAGGCCATGCCGCCGGCGCACCCTCCTCATGCCATAAGGGGAGAAACCCGGATACGACAGTTCAACCGACTAGTGCTCGTGCCTAATATTTGCCACGGCGCAACGCGCTGGCACAGCCCGACTCGGGGAAAGCTATTTCCCTCCGGGCAGACGCAACATTTGTCGCGCGTTGGCGGCGTACAGGTTCGCCCGATCCTGCGGCGACAACTCAAGGCCGTCGATCGCCCGGATCGTCTCCCGGATGAATAGAGGCCCACCCTCGGGATCGAACGGACAATCCGTGCCGAAGAGGCAATGGTCGACACCGAAGAAATCGAGGCCGCAGCGGATCGCCGAGCGCGAGCCGTTGACCGACGTGTCGTTGTAGAACATCCGGAAGTAATCGACGGGCCGCTTGCCGCGCGTGGCCATCTGCTTCAGCAGCTGCGAGTAGTCCTCGTCCGAGGTGCGGCTTCCCATCTGGTCCATGCCGAGGCTGATCCGCGCCTCGAAGAAGGGCGCCATCGCGCCCATGTGATGCGTGATGATCTTGAGGCGCGGCCAGCGGTCGAAGAAACCCGAGAACACCATGCGCGCCATCGCGGCGCTCGTCTCGTAGGGCCAACCGAAGAGCCACCAGATCTCGTATTTCGACTTCTTCTCGGTGGCGTAATCGGACATGCCGGGCCCGCGCGTCGGATGCATCCAGATCGGCAGATCGTAGGCGTGCATGCGCTCGAAGATCGGCGCGAGCTCCGGCTCGTCGAGCGGTCGGCCATTCACGTTGGTGAAGATCTGGATGCCGCGCGCGCCCAGCTGCTCGATGGCGCGGGTCATCTCCGCGAGCGCCGCCGGTACATTGTTCATCGGAAGAGAGGCGACGAAGCCCGGGAATTTGTCCGGCCGGCGCGCGCAGATCTCCGCCATGCCGTCGTTCGCCATGCGCGCGAGCTCGGGCGAGGTCTCGGGCCCGGCCACGAACTCGATCGCCGGCAACGACAATGTCAGGATCTGCTGGTAGTCGCCGAACTCCTCCATCATCCGGAGCCGTGCCTCGAGATCGTAGAGCACGGGGATGTTGAGCCAGCGCTTGATGGCGCCACGGTCGGGCGCCACCTCCACCATCTTGTCGAAATACCGGCGCGGGAAGATGTGCGGAAAGATGTCGAGCTTCACGAACAAACTCCTCAACTCGGTTTCGCTCTCGAGCACGAGTTCGTGACAGTAGCGCCTGACCACAGGAAAGTAACTCACGGGCACGCGAGCGCTCTTCATCTAAGGCGCTGACTGCCGAAAACCCCAGATTTCATTTCTATCCAAGGCGCTAAGGCCTGGAGGCTGGTCCAGCCCCATTAAGGGCCCCTTAGGCATAGCGCATTAGTTTCATTCCATCGCAAAACTGCGCGACAGAACAGGATCGGCTGCTCGCGTGGGAGGAGAGCCGTCGATCACGGCGTGTGCAAAATCGAGTGAAAAAGATGATTTATTTGGGTATTATCGACCGAGCGTTGAACAGCCTCGATTGGCGTTCAGCGTCCAATCTGCACTTGGTTGGTCGGGTTTGCGGACGGGCGGCTGTGGAATGAGTGTGGGATCAGAGCAAAGGGGTCCTCTGAGCGCCTCGATCCCTGCCGAGGCGGCGCTCGTGTCTGATGCGAGGGTCATACCGCGCGGCCCCGCCGGGCCTGCCCTCTCGCGACGCCGTCAAGGCCCGGTCTCATCCGACGTGGTGTGCGGGTGCACGCAACTGGCTGACGCCGCGGCCGTCGTCCTGAGCGGGGCCATCGCGGTCACCGCCTATCTGACGGGGTTGCTTGGGAAGATCGTCGATTACGAGCGCTATTGGCTTGCGATCGCCCTTGCCGCCGTGATCTTTCCATTCGTGCATCGGAGGGTTGGCGGTTACACAATCCCTCGATTGTCGCAATTGACATGGCAAATCGGGCGCATGGTCCTGACCTTGGCCGCAACCGGGTCCATTCTGACGACCTTAGCCTTTCTCGCCAAAGTCTCCCCGTATTACTCGCGCGGCTGGGCCACCCTCTTTCTCACGCTCTTGTTCGGGACGCTTGGGTCGGTTCGCATGGGCGTGTCGCTGCTCATTCAGCATTGGACGCGCGCCGGAAAGCTCTCCCGCGTCGTCGCCATCATCGGCGCAGGACCACTCGGCCAGAGCGTGGTCGCAAAGCTCAAGGCGGCGAACGACTCACGAGTGCGCATTCAGGGAGTATTCGACGATCGATTGACCCGAGTACCCACAGAGATCTCCGGGACGCACGTGCTCGGCACGACCGATGACTTGATCTCCCAGGTTCGTCAGTCACTGATCGATGAGGTGATATTGGCGCTGCCTCTGCGCGCGGAAGCGCGGATCGGAGAGCTGGTTGCCAAGCTCCGATCGCTGCCGGTTGACATCCGTCTGAGCCTGGACCCGGTCGCGGGCGTTTTCCCCATGCAGCGCGTCACCGAGACGGCGTCGATCCAGATGATCGAAATCCTCGACCGACCGCTCAAGCATTGGAGTGGCGTTATCAAATCGCTGGAAGATCGGGTGCTCAGCGCCGCCCTCATCGCATTGACGGCGCCGATCATGGGTGTGATTGCCTTGGCTATCCGGCTCGACAGCAGAGGCCCAGTGTTCTTCGTACAAGACCGGTTTGGCTTTAATAACAAAGCAATCCCCGTCATCAAATTCCGTACCATGAGCGTGGAGCAGGCCGATTGCAGCGGCGCCGCTCGCACCAAGCCGGGGGATCCGCGCGTCACCAGGGTAGGCCGCATCCTGAGGCGGTTGAGCCTCGACGAATTGCCGCAGCTGTTCAATGTGCTGATGGGCGACATGGCGCTGGTTGGGCCGCGTCCTCATGTGATGGCGATGCTGGCGGGTGAGCGCCTCTATCACGAGGCGGTCGGTGACTATTTTCAGCGCCATCGCGTGCGGCCGGGCATCACTGGCTGGGCCCAGGTGCACGGACTTCGCGGCGAGATCGATACGCCCGAAAAGGCGAGGGCGCGCGTCGCGTACGATCTCTGGTACATCGATCACTGGTCGATCTGGCTCGATCTCAGGATCCTGCTGATGACCATGCGGGTGATCTTGTCCGGGCAGAACGCCTACTGAGGGCGCCTGCTGCGGCCCGGAGGAATCCCCGCGCATGCGTCTCGTTATCGTCGGGCTGAATTTCGCGCCCGAGCTTACCGGCATCGGAAAATACACCGGGGAGATGGCGGCCTGGTTCGCGGCGCGCGGCCATGACGTCTCGGTCATCACGACCCGGCCTTATTATCCCGAGTGGCGCCGCACCCCGGGTCTTGCCGCATGGACCTGGCGCTCGGAGGTTTGGCAGGGGTGCCGCGTCACCCGCTGCCCGCTCTACGTACCGTCGCGGCCCACCGGACTGAAACGCGTGTTGCATCTCGCGTCTTTTGGTCTGTCCAGCGCTCCCGTGGCCGCACTCGAGATTCAGCGTGGCAAGGCCGACGTCGTGGCTGTGATGGCGCCCACCTTGTTCTCGGTGCCAGCGGCGCTCGCGGCTGCATGGATGCTCTCCGCGAAAGCGTGGCTGCACGTTCTCGATCTCGAGGTCGACGCGGCCTTCGAGCTCGGGTTCATCCGCAGCCGCGGGCTGATCGGTGCCGCCCGCAGGATGGAGCGGTTGCTGATGCGGCGGTTCGATCTGGTGTCCACCATTTCATCGCGGATGAGCGAAGCGATTGCCGGCAAGGGCGTCGCCAACGATCGCCTGATATTGTTCCCCAATTGGGTCGATACCGATCGATTTCGGCCGCTCGATCATCCTTCGCCCTTGCGTCGAGAATTGGGGATTCCCGATGGGCGTTGCGTCGCACTTTATTCAGGCAGCATGGGAAAGAAGCAGGGGCTGGAGCATGTGATCGCCGCCGCGCGGCAAGCGGCCTCGGACCGGGATTCCCCCCTGTTCCTGCTCGCGGGCGGCGGACCGCTGCGCGCCGAGCTCGAGCGCTCCGCCTCCGGTCTCGGCAATGTGCGGTTCCTCCCCCTGCAGCCTGCCGAGCGCTTCAACGATTTCCTCAACGTGGCAGATATCCATCTGCTGCCGCAGCGCCGCGACGCGAGCGATCTCGTGATGCCGTCGAAACTGCTGGCAATGCTGGCGACCGGACGCCCGGTCGTCGCGACCGCTCCGCCCGGTTCGGAGATCGCCCTGACGCTGGTCGATGCCGGCGTTATTACGCCGCCCGAGGAACCGGCGTCGCTTGCGGCAGCGATCCTGCGGCTGGCGGCTGACCCCGGGGCGCGCCAGCGGATGGGCTCGGCCGGCGCGCTCCTCGCCAGAAGCTCGATGCACACGGAGACGATCATGCGCCGCATCGAGGCACAGTTGACCGCTCTTGTCGGGCAGCGCGGCGCAACGCGCCTCGGCACCACTCGAGGCGCCGGTTAGGTCAACGAACCCGGCAGGAGCATGTTCCGATCGAACCCGATCGGAACGCGCTCGAGGATCGCCGCACGACGCCCTTGCGAGGTCAGCGGGTCATGTAGGGCGAGGCAGGCACGATCGCGCTGGCATCAGCCGTCGTGATCGGTTGGGCAAGAACCGCGAGCCAACGCGCGGGGCTCGCCGCACTCTGCATCGAGATCCACCGGTAAGGCAGGGCGCTCCAGTCGACGACCGGCCCGACCCGATTGTCCAGAACGAGATCGCCTGCGGTGGTATGGACGACAAGGACCAAATGCCCCTCGCCCCGTTCGGTGGTCGCGGAGGTGAGCAGCAAAGCCTGACGGGGCCAGCCGCGCTCAATAAGCTCGCGGCGCTTCGTCAGGGCGAAAGTGTTGCAGTCGCCATAGCCGCTTGTCGCGTATTCCCAGGCGTGCTGCGGGTTCTCGCGCGGCGCAATCTGCGAATTCACCTTTGCCTGAACGGCGACCAACTCGCGCCAGCGGTCCTGCGACAGCTCGACCGCGCTGTTGTCCTGGCTGACGCCGCGGCATTCCTGCAGGTTCTTCAAGCAGTAGCCGAGGAACCCAGCGGGCGGAATGGCGGGGGCGCCGATCGGCATCCATGTCCCGGCGACCGCCGGGGAATTCAGAAAGCCGACCAGAAGGAGGGCAATCAGGGCAACGAAAGTTCTTTTGATCATCGAGATCTCCTTCGCGGAGAATTCTCGATGGCCCTACTTAATTGGGCATGAATACTTCAATTTGAACTAAATCTAACGTCGGTGATGTTCGTATTATTTAGGGAAGATTTCGCTGGAATTTTAGAGATCGGCGGAGTGGCTCAGCCGCAGGCAACCCCGCCTGCTTTGATATAGACGCCCAAGCTCTGCAGAAGCTCCTCTGCGTGCAGCTGTTGGCCGTGCAGAAGCAGGACGAGCAGCGCGACGCACAGGAAGAGAGGCCGGACATGCACGAATTTCGGCCGCATAGCTGAATGTGCGCGAAGAAATATCGCGAGAGCCGCCAGCCCTATGACCACACCCAAGCCTGTCTCCACTGCCGTATGGGCGCCCAAAAGCACCCGCGATAGGGCGATCGACAGCACTGCAAGCACACTGAGACCCACCGCAAGTCTTCGACGCCAACCCTCGCTGTAGGCCGCCCCGATCATGGTCAGTGCTCCGTAAACGAGGGCGCTCAAGCTGGTGTGTCCACTAGGACTGTGCAGATCCGGGTCGGGACACACGAAGAACCAGATTTTGAGCGCCGCGGTGCCGATGATGCATGCTGTGGCCGCGACGAGCCACCAAGCCGCCAGGTCCCTCGTTGGCTGAAAGAGCAACCAGACGAGGACCACGGCGGTTACCGGGATCAGAACTGCAGTGCTACCGAAGTCTGTGACCGCATAGAGAAACGGCGAGGCCATGATGCGTCGGCCGGGTGCGTGGGCGTGGAATCGGGAGGCCGGTGGGACCAGCAACTGCGCAGGTCGGATGCTAGCAGCTGGCGGATTGTGTGTCAGCAATGCCAGGCTGCCGAAGTACTCGCATTCCCTACCAATCTAAGTGGCTGCTGGCCGTGGCCTGTCCGTCATCAGAACTGGAAATAGATGAATGGCCGGTGTGCCAGCGGCAGGAGCGCCACGACAAAGGCCCACGCAGCACCATAGGTGAGGGCGAAAGACCTCTCCTCGAGAAACGCGAGCTTTTCTGGCCAACGCCAACTCCGGCTCGCGTACTGAACAATCAGAAGTGCTGGTGGCAGTGCCGTTAACCACGGGGGCAGCGTCGCAGATCCACCGGAGTCGAGCATGAGATAGTGCCGGATCAACGTCAGCGCGGTGCCGAAATCAGCGGCTCTGAAGAGGATCCAGGCGAGGCAGACAAAATTGGTGGTGAGAAACCAGCCGAGGCATTGGCGCACGACCGAGCCCCTGGCGGGCGGGAGCCGTCGCTTCGTCTCGCGGTCCGCAATGAGCGCGCACCCATGTAGCCCGCCCCACGCCACGAACGTCCAGGCGGCGCCGTGCCAGAGACCGCCCGCCAGCATCGTGAGCAAGATGTTGCGATAAGTGACGACGCGGCGGGGGCTTCTCCCGCCGAGCGAGACATAGATGTAATCGCGTATCCATGTGGACAGTGAGATGTGCCAACGACGCCAGAAATCTTGAATGGACGAGGCGAGATAGGGGGCGTCGAAATTCTGGACCAGCCGATAGCCCATCAGACCAGCGGATGCGATCGCCATGTCCGAATAGCCGGAGAAATCGCAATAGATCTGCACCGCATAGAGCCACGCCGCCGTGAGGGAGGCGATGGCGCTGAACGAGTCCGGATCGCCGAATACCCGGTCGACGAAGGGGGCAACGTTGTCGGCGATGCCCGCCTTCTTGAGGTACCCGATGAGAAACATCACGAGAAACCGCCGGACCTCCGGGGCCGTCACGACACGGTGGTCGACCAATTGCGGCAAGAAAAACGCCGGACGGGTGATCGGACCCGCCACAAGTTGTGGAAAGAAGGCAGCAACGAACAGATAGTCACGAAGATTGCGCGCTGGCTTCAGCTCGCGCCGATAGACATCAATGGTGTAGCTGAGGGATTGGAAGGTGAAGAAGCTGATGCCGACCGGCAGGATGATCTGGAGGGTGGGCCGGCTTAATGAGGCCCCGAAGGCGTCTGCGAGCGAGACCGCGCTGTCGATGAAGAAATTGCAGTATTTGAACACACCGAGGACGCCCAGGTTCATCGTCATGCTAGCGACAACGTAGGCGCGCCGAGCGGCCGCGCTCTGCGACCCGTCGATGCGGCGCGCGAAGAAGAAATCCCCGGCGGAGAGTAGAAACAGCATGGCGACGAAGCGCCAATCCCAGCTGCCGTAAAAGACATAGCTCGCCAGCAGCAGAAACGTTTTTCTGTGGTCGTTGCTCGTCAGCGACCAGTAGACGAAGAGCACGAAGCCGAGGAAGACGAAGAACCGGAGCTCGGTAAACAGCACTTTCAGTCACCACATCGGGAGGCGCGTGGGGTCCTGGCGATCCAGGCGCCGACCTCATCTGCAAGTAGGCGAGAAAACGTTGCGGCGCCTGACCGGCTCAGGTGCCCGGGGTCGCTCCATAACGGCGCCTCGAAGAGCTCGGGGTATTTCGCAGGCTGCGCGAAGTTGAATATCGGGACGGCACCGCCGGGGCCATCGATCGTGTCGGGGTACCTAGGAGCGCGTTGGAGGTTCTCGAGCGTCGGCGTGACGAAGTAAACGAGCTGTATGTTGCTGACGGCGGCGGCTGCAGCGACGTCGACCAGCATCTCTTGATTTCCTGGAAGGAGCGGCATGGTCTCCGCGGCGGGCTCGCTTGGACGGCTTTCGAATGCTTGCTTGACGCCGGCGAGGCCAGCCAGGCTCGGGTCCTCGTTGAGAAAGCCGCGGAGGGCATCGCTACGCGGGGCCGGCGGGTCCGGCACGGGCTCGAACAGCGCCTCGCCGAGCATTCCGACATTGGCGATGTGAAGCATGCCAGCCGCGAGGGCGATGCCAGCGCGTCCGAGGCGCCGGACGGCGCCGACCCGACCGCCGCTGAACTGCAGCGCGAACAGCACCGTGTCGGGATCGTAAAGATTGATCGCGCGCGGATGAAAAAGATTGATCGTCTGAAAATTCAGGCCTGCATTGAGTTCGAGCAGCACGAGGCAGGGGGCGCTCACGGGCGCGAGGAGGTGTGCCACGAACTCGCGTGCGAGCGCGCGTTCCTCCGTCTGGGCCCCTCCGAAGATCCCGAGATTGAGACTGGTCACGGGATATCCGTGCTCCGCGAGGGCGACATCGAACGCGCTGGGGTCGAACCCGTTGTGGACGCGACTCGATCCAAATGCGGCGGCATTCGCTATCGCGCGCCGGGTCTCGAGCATCGCCAGCTTGTCGCTGCGGGGCGGCGCGTAAAGGTGCCAGGGCGCCGGGAGCGCCAGATGCAATCCGCCCGCTGCCGCCGCGAAGCCGACAGCGGCCCAGGCGACGAGCGGCGCGCGACGGAGTAAGCGCCAAAGCGGCCGAAAAGACCAATGCTGCGTCAACCTCGCCCCCAGAATGTGCGGTTCCCCTGGCGCAATTCGGCGCCGGGCCGCCCGACGCCGCCCCCGCTGGACTATAGGAATCTCTATGACTTTCTCCAAGAGTTCGGGGTAGCTCGGGGGCCCCGTGCTTGACCTGCGTCGAGCGCCCGCCTATGTGCTACCGACCCAGCCGCAATCGGGAAGCGCACGCTTCTGAATTTGCGGCACGGAGAGCTCCCGATGTTTGGCCTGTGGTCGCAGCGCAAACGCCGTTTGTCGCAAAGGCCGGCGGAATTGCCGCCGGGCCAGCGCATCTATGCCGTTGGCGATATTCACGGGCGCGCTGATCTCCTATCGAGCCTACGGAAGCGAATCGACGACGATGCGCGTGCAGCACCGGAGCTCGATAAGCGCGTGGTGTTCCTCGGCGATTATGTGGATCGCGGACCGTCAAGCCGCGACGTTCTGGAGATGCTGATGGCGCCCGCTGGCAGCGGGCCTTTAACGACCTGCCTCCTGGGCAATCACGAAGCGATGCTGCTACAGTTTCTGGACGACGTCGGGATCGGGCCGGAGTGGATGGCGTATGGGGGCCGGGAAACGCTGCTGAGCTATGGCGCCAGCGCCCCAGGCGGGGCTCTTACGGAGGCGGCTCTTCGTAGGGCGCAGGAGGACTTTCGCGCGCGATTCCCCGTAAGTCATCGGGAGTTCTTGTCTAGCTTGCCGAGGCAGTTTACTTGCGGCGACTATTTCTTCGCTCATGCAGGCGTGCGCCCGGGGGTCGCACTCGAGCGTCAAAGCGAGACCGATCTGATTTGGATCCGGGACGAGTTTCTCCAATCAGACGTGGCTCACGGGAAGATCATCGTGCACGGACATTCGTATAAGCACACGCCGGAGATACGGCCGAACCGGATCGGCATCGATACGGGCGCTTACGCGACGGGGCAACTCACCTGCCTCGTCCTCGAAGGGCAGGATCGCCGCTTCCTCTGATCCCGGAAGGCGCGGCAGTCATGGTAAAACAACCCACACTATCTGAGTAAGCAGGTGGTTGATGGCCCCGTCCTTTTTGGGCGATGGTCTAAACCATGTACATTCGCCTAAAATACTTGAAGAAATTCGATTTTTCAGTCCCTGGCACTGCTCGCCGATGGAGGCGTCTTATGGGGTTGGTGCGTGGCTTGGCGATTCTGGCCCTCGGTGTGGCGGCGCTTGTCGCCTCACCCCCGCAGAGTGTAATGGCGGCGCAGCTCGCGCAAGCGGCGCAGCAGACCCCGCCTGCCATTCCGGCGGACGTGGTGCAAGCGATCACGGCGGCGGCGGGCAACGCGCAGCAGCTCGAGGCAGCAGTCACCAAGGCCGTTACAGACCACCCGGATTTGGCAGCCGATATCGCGGCTCTGGCCGTGAGTCAGAACCCGCAAGATGCGGCAGGGATTGCTGCCGCCGCCTCCAAGGCCGCGCCCACTCAAATCGCAGCCATCATCGTGGCCGTGGTGTTGGCGTTGCCCCCGGGAACGGAGCAGACGGAAGCGCCAGTGATCTTAGCAGCTATCGAGCAAGCGGTGCCCGAAGCAGGAGAGCAAATCACTGCCGCGATCACCCAGTTGGCGTTGAACCAAGGTCCAAACAACGGCATTAACAACCGAAGCAATCTCGGCGCGCCGTTGGTGGCAAACCACACCGACGTACCGTCCAGCCCAACCCGGTAGCCCACCTCCCGAACTGGGGGTCTCGAGGGGCTTAAGTTCGTTAGGTACTTAGGCCCTCTTTATGGTAAATTTTCCAGATAGCATATGGGGCT
>DATEGF010000376.1:0-2680 GCA_035280245.1 Allostellaceae bacterium | reverse complement strand
GTCACCCTGCAGATCGCGGGACGGCGCTGGATGCCCATCGTCGGCATCCTGCATCATCGTGGCCGGAACTCTGGCCGGGCGTACGCCACGCCGCTGGGGATGCGCCGGCGGGGCGATCGCTTCGTCCTGCCACTGACCTTCGGCGAAAACGCCGCGTGGTACCTGAATGTGCTGGCCGCCGGCGGATGCTCGGTCACCTATCTCGGGAAGGACCACACCCTCGTCGAGCCAGAGGTCATCGATTACACGACGGCCGCGCCCGCGTTTCCACGCTACGAGCGGCTGCAATTCCGCCTCATCGGGATCAACGAATACTTGCGCCTGCGTATCGCATAAGGAGAAACAAAATGGCCACTGGTCTTTCCGTCGCTCGTCCCGCTGAGCGCGGGACGTCACCGCGTCCCCGCAACCTCGGCCTCGCGCTCGCCGTCATCGCGGTGGCGCAGCTGATGGTGGTTCTCGATGTCGCTATCGTCAACGTCGCGCTGCCATCGATCCAACGCTCGCTGCACTTCACCGCGACCAACCTGGAGTGGGTGGTGAACGCCTATGCCATCGCCTTCGGCGGCCTTCTTCTTCTTGGCGGTCGCGCCGGCGACCTGTTTGGACGGCGCCGCATGTTCATCGCCGGCACGATCCTCTTCACCGCCGGCTCGCTCGCCGGAGGGCTTGCCACGACCTCGACGTTGCTCATCATGGCTCGGGTGGTGCAGGGAATCGGCGGCGCGATCGTCGCCCCGACCGCCCTCTCCTTGCTCGCCGACACATTTGCCGAGGGGAAGGCGCGCAACCGCGCCCTTGGGGTCTACTCGGCGGTATCGGCGGGTGGGGGGGCGCTCGGACTCCTCCTCGGCGGCGTCATCACCAACTACTTCTCGTGGCGATGGATCCTCTTCGTCAATGTGCCAGTCGGCATCGTGCTGGCGCTCGTGGCACCCCGTGTCTTACTGGCCACCAAGGGGCAGCCCGGGCGGCTCGACCTTCCCGGCGCCTTCGCGGTGACCGGCGGCGCAACACTGCTCGTGTACAGCCTGTCCCGGGCGGCAACGCACGGTTGGCGTGACTCCCTCACGCTAGCGACCCTTACGATCGCGCTCGGGTTACTGGTTCTCTTTGTCGCGATCGAGGCACTCAGCCGCCAGCCGTTGATGCCGCTGCGGATCTTCGCCAATCGGAATCGGTCGGCCGCCTACGTCCTGTCGCTCGCAATCGGCGCGACGCTGTCCGGGATGTTGTTCCTGCTGACGCTGTTCCTGCAGAACGTCCTTGGCTTCAGTCCGTTACAGGCCGGCTTCGCGTTTCTTCCCACCGCATTAGGCGTCGGCCTCGGCGCTGGCCTCACCTCGCGCCTGATCGGGCGGATCGGCCCTCGCGCGCCGATGACAGTGGGGGCGCTGCTCGTGGCCGCCGGGCTCTTCTGGCTGTCGGGTGTGACGGTGCACGCCGGCTATGCGTCACATGTCCTCGGGCCGCTGGTGGTTCTGGCCATCGGTCTCGGAATGGTGTTTGTTTCAACCAGCGTCGTCGCGATCGCGGGAGTCACGCCTGCCGAATCAGGACTAGCTTCCGCCCTGCTCAACGTTGGCCGGCAGCTTGGCGGCTCGTTGGGCATCGCTGTGCTCGGCACCGTGGCTGCCACTGTCACCACCAACCACCTGGTGAACGGCCCGATGAATGCCGTAACGACCGGGTATGCCACGGCATTCGAGATTGCCTCTGTCATCGCCTTCGCCGGTTTCCTTGTCGCCCTCACGAGCGTCCGTGGCCGCCGAATGTCCATCAGCCCCGAATCGGAGGGGATCGCCGCCTAAGGAGAGATTGCAGGGGAGAGACGTCCTCTCCCCTCCCTCTCGCCCTTGTCATTCGTCGGCGACCTTGATGATGAGCTTGCCCAGGTGGTCTCCAGTGAACAGCTTGATCAGCGTGTCCGGGAACGTCTCGAGCCCCTCGACGATGTGCTCGCGCGACCT
The DNA here is from genome assembly GCA_035280245.1 of Allostellaceae bacterium. Taxonomy (GTDB): domain Bacteria; phylum Pseudomonadota; class Alphaproteobacteria; order ATCC43930; family CGMCC-115725; genus DASZHJ01. Next base: position 710 of record DATEGF010000376.1, on the reverse strand, counting down.
TAGCGTGCCATTGGCGCGCCAGGCTGCCAGCGCGTGGGTTGCCTCGTCGTCACGGGCCGCGTAGTCGCCCGCCAGGAATCCCCTCATCGTTGCGCGGTGGACCAGGAGCGCCATATAGTTCGATGGCCCCTTCGGCGGTCCGGTCACGTTGTACTGGGAGATGGCACCACAGATCACGATTCGAGCACCCCGCGCCAGGCGGGCCAGGGCCGCTTCGAGGATGGGGCCGCCCACGTTGTCGAAATAGACATCGATGCCATCGGGGCAGTGCGCCTTGAGGGCCGCTCTGACATCCTGCGATTTGTAGTCGATCGCGGCGTCGAAGCCCAGCTCGTCGACGATGTAGCGGCACTTCTCCGGCCCACCGGCGATGCCCACGGCACGGCAGCCCTTGATCTTTGCGATCTGCCCCACCACCGAACCGACCGCGCCCGCCGCGGCCGAGACCACGACGGTCTCGCCAGGCTTGAGCTGGCCGACCTCGAGGAGGCCGAAGTAGGCGGTGCGCCCGGTCATACCCAAGGCACTCAGGTGCGCCGGCAGCGGGGCGAGGGCAGGATCGACCTTCAGGACGTGCTTGCCATCGGACAGCGCGTATTCCTGCACGCCGAACGGGCCGCAGACGTAGTCGCCGGCGACGAATCCGGGATGGTTCGAATCGATGACGTGGCCGAGCGCGAGCGCGCGCATCACGTCGCCGATGGCGACCG
>DATEGF010000375.1:0-17006 GCA_035280245.1 Allostellaceae bacterium | reverse complement strand
AACCCGCGCACGAAAGCCCAGCCACTGAGCCGCAGGTCGCGGTAGGTGAGGAGATTGTTGAGCACGTAGTTGCTGAGCATCGCCACACCGGTCGCGCCGGCGAGGCTCAACCCGAACTCGATCCCGAGCATCCGGTTCAGGAGCCAGAGCACCGCGAAATTGACCACCATGCCGCTGCCGCCGACCAGCGTGAAGGAGAGGAAACGCAAGGGGATGACGTGACCGACCAGCTTGTCGCCGACGAGCATCACGTATTCCCAGGCGACCAACGTGTCGAGCTTGCTGTCTCCGTAGACGCGGGAGCGGAACTCGTAGGCAAGCTCCTTGAAGCGCAGCGGCTCGGGCGAGGACGCGAACAGGTCCATCAGGATCTTGAACCCGATACCCGAGAGACCGCGCACCGCGCGGTCGAAGGCATCGCGGCGGATCACGAAGTATCCGCTCATGGGATCGGCGATGTCGGCCCTGAGAATGCGCCGGCTGAGCCGGGTCGCCAGGCCGCTGATACGCACGCGCCCCACGCTCAGCGGCCCCATGCCGCCGCCCGCGATGTAGCGGCTGCCGACCACGATATCGAGTGGCTCCGACTTGAGCGTGCGGAGCATCGCCGGAAGCAGGCGCTCATCGTGCTGCATGTCGGCGTCGAGCACGGCGATGAAGGGAGCGGAGCTGGCGAGCGCGCCCTCGATGCAGGCTGACGCGAGCCCGCGTCGGCCGATGCGGTGCAGCGAGCGCACGCGCGGATCGTGGCGCGCCATGGCGCGGATCTCGTCGCGGGTGCCATCGGTCGAATCGTCGTCGACGAAGATGGCTTCCCAGCCGATGCCGCCAAGCACCCGGTCCAGGCGCTCGATCAGCGGCGCCACGTTGCGGCATTCGTTGAGCGTCGGAATGACGATCGCGAGCTCCGCCACGCCCGCTTCCCGCATCGGCGTCGGCGTCGAGGGCGCCTCGGGCATCATCAGAGGATCACGCGGGTCCATCGGGTTCCGACACGCGTGCAGACTTAGCGGAGTCGTCCCGAAAACCCCAGCGGAATCTCGCTCCAGCCGGCCTCACCGGCAGAGGGCAGCGGCCGAGAGCATCGGGGTCCAGCGAGATCCGTCGGGCTCGGGGTAGCGCCAGACCGCCGCGGGCGTCCAGCCTTGGGGTGAGCGAACCAGCAGCAGCGCGCGCCGCGCCGGCAGCGCGCCGGCGCCGCGCGGCGAGCACGACACGAAGGCCTTGGTGATGCCCTGGCTCTCGAGCGTCGAGAGCGTGCGATCCTCGAGGCTCTTGAAGACCGCAAGCTCCACGCGCGGCAGGCGCGGCGCCTCGTAGCGCATCACCGACTCCAGCATCAGCCGAACGCTGTTGTTGTCGTCCGGCAAGACCAGCGCCACCTTGTCGTCGGGCTTGAGCAGCGTCCCGAGATCGTGCCCGAGCGCGCGTACCAACGGCTCCGGCATCACCAGATCGAAGCGCAGACGCTTGGCGAACCCGACCGGCACCGCGAGGCATGCCAGTACGAGCGCGGCGGCGGCAAGCCGGCGCCTCCCCCAGCTCGGCGCCCACTTGCGCTCCTCGAACACCGAGCGCGCGAGCGTGGTCAGAGCGAGCACGAGCAGGATCGAGAGATGCGTGTTGTAGCGGAAAAACGAGTGGGCGTCGGCGCTCATCTCGGGCGTGAAATGCGCGACGTAGGTCAGCAGCAGGAACCCGTTGTAAAACACGCAGGTGCCGATCAAGAGGGCGAGGAGGCGCCCGGCCAGATCGAAGCCCTTGCGCCGGAGGCGCATCACCATCAGGACGAGCGCCAGCAGCATGATGGCGAAGAACACACCCTTCTCGAACACGATCTCGCCGATCCGGGCCAGGATCTGTGGCAGCAGTTCCCAATGCCACTGATCGAAGGGCAGCAGCTTGAGCTCGCCGCCGCTCGAGAACGCGTCGAGCACCCACCAGTGCCAGAGCGCGTAAAGCGCAGCCGAGGGCAGGAAGGCCGGCAAGAACCGCACGACGGCGCGCCAGAAACCGACACGCCGATCGAAGAGCCCGAGGATCGCGATCGAGAGCGCGAGCGCGCCGACGAACGCCACGCTCTCCTGCTTGATGTTGACCAGCGCCGAAAGCACGAGGGCGAGCGCCCAGACCCGATGGCCGGCGGGCCGCCGATCCGCGAACGCGCCCAGGCTCTGCGCGACGAGCCAGCTGGCGATCGCCAGGCAGATCGCGACCGATGCCTCGCCGTACTCGGCGAAATAGATCCGCGGCACGAAGCCGGGATTGAGCCCCGTCGCGAGGAGGATCCCGAAGCCGCAGGCGCCCCAGCCCGGAGCTCCCGCGCCCTCGCGCCCGAGCGACTGCACCACCCGCGCGAGCAGCAGCCCCATGAGCAGATGCAGCAGCACATTGATGTGCACCATCGCCGAGGCCGGAAGCGCGGGCAGCGCCACGCCAGCGAGGTAGGCCCAGAACTGCATGTTGTAGGGAGCGCCGGGCAGGAAGGAATGGCTGGGCAGCCGCGCGTCCGCGGGCAGCTGGCCGTGATCCCACAGATAGGCCGCGTTGGGCAGGAGGTTGAGGAAGGTATCGGGTTGGGACGGCCGGGCGGTCAACATGATCGCCCAAATCGGCAGCGCCAGCACCATGATGCGCAGCAAAGCCGTCCCGTCCTCGCGCTGGAGCGCGAGCGGCTTGACGAGCAGCGACACCACGGCCACGACGATGATCGCCGCTGTCGGCCACCACAGCGGCTCGGTTCGAAGCACGCCCCAAAGCGTGAGCACGATCGCAAGACCGCCCCAGCCCGCGAGCGTCTGCACCTCGACCGGGCCGCGCCCCAGCGTAAGCACGCGGCCCCAGAGCAGCAGGACCAGCCCCGCGCCCCAAACCGCGGCTAGGTCGACCAGATCGGTTGGCGTCGGGATGAGCGAGGGGATCAATGCTGGACCGCGACCGCACCGTGGGAGGGGCTCGCGGCTCGAGCCCGAAGGCGCCCCTCTACCGGGCCGATCCTAGGCCGTCAAGCATCTGCGGGTAGAGCCGGGGGGAGAGCGGCGATCACCGCTCCACGCGATAGAGCGCAAAGTCGGGCTCCACGGCAACCGGCGTCAGGCCGGGCGTCGGCTTCATGGCGAACGGCCGCTGATCGAGGAGGAGCACCGCATCGAACCCTTGCAAGATGAAGGACGGGCTGGTGCTGCCACCCGCCCCCATCAAGGCTTGCCATACGGCCCCGGGCTCCGCCACGGACGCGAGCCGCTCCACCTCGGGCGTGAGGGCGACGGGCTGCTGACCGCGATAGGCGAACAACGTGGGAACGAAGGCGTCGCGTCGAACGATCGCAAGCACCGGCAGGTGCGTGGTCGGCACGGCCGTGGAGTTGACTGCATCCGCCGGGTACCCCACGGCGACGCGCCCGCCCTCCGGCACTTGGTCGAGGATCGGCAGCAAGCGCGCGTAGACCGCATCGGCACGCTCCCAATGGACCCAGACTTCCGCCATGCGGGCGAGAAAGAGCGCGAGGCATGCGAGCGCAGCAAGGCGAAGACCGCCACTCGACACCCTCGGACCGATCGTCGCCGCGCTCAACACCAAGCCGATGACCAGCGGGAGGCGATGATCGACGGCGGAGGCCGTCATCAGCTGCGAGGGCGCGGCAAGATAGACGACCGCGAGCAGGCCGAGAGCCGGTAGAAGGCCGGGGATGACCTTCAGATGGCGCCGGAAAAACCCGAGCCCCGCGGCCAGCACGAGCACGACAAAGCAGCCGACGTCGAAGACGCGATCGTAATTGTCAAACACGCTGAACAGCAGATCGAGCTTGCGATCGATCCGCCCGAAGCGGATCGCGCCCAATCCCTGCCCGTCGCCGGCGAAAAGCAGGAGTGCCAGCGGCGGAACGAAGGGCGCGGCGGCGATCGCCATCCGCGCGATCATGCGACTCCAGGAGATCGGCCGTCGCCGCCACAGCACACCGAGCTCGTAGCCGGCGACCAGCACGGCGTAAATCCCGCACGCCATCAGGTGCACGAAGAAGAGCACCAGCGCCGCGACGGCGGAAATCGTCAGGCGCGCGGTGGCGCTCCGCTCCAACAGTGAGATCCAGAGCGCGAAGGCGACGAGGGCAAGTCCCACTCCAAGGAGATAGCTCAGGAAGCCCCAGAGCAGCACACGGCTGTAGAGGAACAGGAAAGCCGACAGGGGCCAGACCGACCATCGCCCCGCCGCCGCGCGATGCACGAAGGCGGCGCCGGCGGCGACCAGCCCGAGGCTCGCGAGGACAAATGCCTTGCCGGCCCACGCGAGCGGCATGATACGCGCGAGCATCGGCACCACCAGGTCCATGCCCAGATTGGGGATGATCCGCCAACGCAGCTCGTAGTACCGCTGCAGCGTCTGCGATGCCGGCAACCGGCTCAGCAGATCCATGCGCGCGAGGTGGTTGGGGTAGTCGAAGAGCGGCGGTAATTCGACCGACAGCAGGGGCAGCGCAGCAACGAGAAACAGCACGGCGAAGGTCGCCCAGAATCGAGCCGGACTGAGGGCACCCGCATCGGCAAGATCGGCGGAAGCGCCCTCCGAGCTCTTGGGAGCGGCGGCGCGTCGGCGCGCGAGAGAAGCGCGCAACTGTGCGAGCGGCATGGCCCGTGACCCTGCCTCAAGCGCGCCTGGGGCGCAATTGACGCTAGGCTCGCGCTCTCGGTCGCACCTATAATCCCGTCATGAGCGGCCTTACGCGCTACGTCCTGAGGCAGACGCTGATGCTGACGTTGGCGTTCACGCTCGTCTTCAGCGCCGCCGTCTGGCTGGTGCAGTCGCTCCGCTTGATCGACCTGATCGTCAACCGCGGCCTCTCGCTTGGAATCTTTCTCAAGCTCGCCGTGCTGATCCTGCCGCGCTTCATCGAGATCGTACTGCCGATCGCGATCTTCCTGGCGGTGCTGTTCAGCTACAACAGGCTGATCTCTGAGAGCGAGTTAATCGTCATGCGCGCCTCTGGGCTGAGCCAGATCACACTCGCCCGGCCCGCGCTGATCCTCGCCGCGGGTGGCATGCTTACGATGCTGGCGCTGTCGACCTATCTGCTGCCGGCGGCGTTCCGCGAGTTCAAGGACCTGCAATTCGAGATACGGGGCCGCTTCGCCTCGGCACTCATCCAGGAGGGAGTGTTCAACACGATCTCGGACCGCTTCTCCGTCTACATCCGAACGCGCGACCGCCGCGGCGAGCTGGGCGGCATCCTGATTCATGACATGCGCGATCGCAAGAAGCCCGTGACGCTGCTCGCGGAGCGCGGCGCGCTGGTCGACGGACCCGACGGACCGCGCGTGCTGATGGTGAACGGCAGCCGCCAGCAATATGAGCTCGATACCGGCAAGCTCGCCGTCCTGTCCTTCGATCGGTATACGGTCGAGCTCGCGAGCAACAAGGAAGGTTCGGCCGCGCGCCTGCGCGAGCCTGAGGAGCTCTACTTCCACGAATTGTTCTCCGGAGCGCGCGGCACCAATCTGGCGGCGGAGATGAACCTGCGCCTGGTCGCGCCGCTCGACGCACTTGTGCTCACGTGGATTCCGCTCGCTTGCCTGCTGTCGGGCGACTTCAATCGGCGCGGTCAGAGCCGGCGCATCCTCGTGGCCACGATCCTGGCGATGCTGTTCGAGGTGGTCGATCTCGGCACCAAGAACCTCGTCGGCCACAACCTGACAACGGTGCCGCTGCTCTACGCCGTGACCTTGCTGCCGATGGGGATCGCGGCCTGGCTGTTGCTCCGCGAAGGACGCTGGCCCTGGCTCGGCCGGACGGCGGTGGCGCGCGGAGCGGGCTGATGCCGACCTGGAAGACGCTCGCGCTCTACATCGCACGGCAATTCCTGCTGTGGTGCTTCATCGTCTTCCTGACGCTCGCCGTCATCGTGTTTCTGCTCGACTACGTCGAGCTGATCCGGCGGGGCGGCTCGCATCCGGATGCGACGCTCCTGATCCTGCTCGAGATGTCGGCGCTCAAACAGCCCTACATGTGGCAGCAGCTCTTTCCGTTCGCGATTCTGTTCGGCGCCATGCTCGCCTTCTGGCGCATGACCCGCACCAACGAGCTGGTCGTGGCGCGCTCGACCGGCGTCTCGGTTTGGCAATTCCTGGCGCCGGCGGTGGTGAGCGCGCTCGGCATCGGGATCCTGTTGGTGGCCGTCTTCAACCCGATCGCGGCAGCGATGCAGCTGAGCTACGAGAAGCTCGAGAACCGAGTGCTGCGGAACGGCAGCGAGCAGCTCAACCTCTCGCACTCGGGCTTGTGGCTCCGGCAGAGCGACGAGCACGGCCTCCCGTCCGTCCTGCACGCCGAGCGCCTAGCGCCGGGCGACATCACGCTCGAGGACGTGCTGGTGCTGTTCTTCGATAAGAACGACAAGCTCACCGGGCGGATCGACGCCAAGCAGGCGCGGCTCGAGCCCGGCCACTGGCGGATCACGAACGGCACGCGCTGGCAGCCCGGCAAGTCGCAAGAGCCGTTCACCGAGGTGACCATCCCCACGAACATGACGCCGAGCAAGATGGAGCAGAGCTTCGCCTCGCCGGAGACCATGTCGTTCTGGGAGTTGCCGGGCTTCATCAGCCTGCTCGAGCAGTCGGGTTTCTCCACTCAGCGGCACCGGCTCGAGTACAACGCGCTGCTGGCCCGCCCATTCCTGCTGGCGGCGATGGTGCTGATCGCCGCGACGTTCAGCCTGCGCATGCAGCGGCGCGGCGGTGCCACGTTGATGATCTCCGCCGGCGTCTTCAGCGGACTGATGCTCTTTCTGTTCTCCAACCTCGTGTTCGCGCTCGGTCAGTCCGCGACGATACCGGTCAACCTCGCCGCCTGGACCCCGGCTGGCGTCAGTTGGCTCCTGGGCACCAGCCTCCTGCTCTATCTAGAGGACGGCTAAGCGCCGATGCGCCGGCCCGCCGTCGCCGTCATCGCCATCCTCGCGGCTATGCATCTCGGCTCACCCGCCGGAGACGCCGCCACCACGCTGCGCCCGTCCGGGCAGAACCGGAACCAGCCCGTGCTGTTCGTGGCCGATGAGATTCAGCAGGACGAGCAACTCGGCCTCGTGGTGGCGAAAGGCCATGTCGAGTTCACGCAGAAGGACCAGACGCTGCTCGCCGACGTGGTCACCTATAACCAGAAGACCAATCTGGTGACCGCCTCGGGCCACGTCAGCCTGATGGATCCCTCCGGCCAGGTCGTGTTCGGAGACTACATGGAGCTGACCGACGACATGCGGGACGGCTTCATCAAGGACGTGCGGGCGCTGCTCTCCGATCGGTCGCGGATCGCCGGGAATGCCGGCCGACGCACTGACGGCAACATCACCGAGATCCGCCGCGCGGTTTATTCGCCCTGCGATCTCTGCGCGCAAGATCCGACCGCGGCGCCGCTCTGGCAGATCAAGGGCTCGCGGATGGTGCACGACAATGCGCGCAAGACCGTCGAGATCTACGACGCGACCATGGAATTCTTCGGCGTGCCGTTTCTCTACCTGCCCTACATCTCGGAGCCGGATCCCACGGTCAAGCGCAAGACCGGTTTCCTGGCCCCGACGTTCGGGCACTCGTCGTCGATCGGCAATTTCCTCCACGTGCCCTACTACATCGTCCTCGATACCGACAAGGACATGACGCTTGAGCCCATCATCACGACCGACGCCGGCGTCGCGCTTTCGGCCGAATACCGGCAGCGATGGGGCTATGGAAACCTGAAGGTCAGTGGCAGCGCCGCCTACACGAACATCGCCAATCAGAACGACACGCCGATTTCTCCGATCGACCGGTTCCGCGGACACTTCTTCGCCAACGGCGAATTCGACCTGAGCGACAGCTGGCGCACGGTCTTCGACATCCAGCGAAGCTCGGACCAGACCTACATGCGCCGCTTCGGGTTCGGCGGAACGGATGCCTTCTTGGAGAGCCGAGCCTACGCGGAGAACTTCAACGGCCGCAGCTATACGCTGATCGATAGCTACGTCTTTCAAAGCCTGCGCTTCGGCGTCGGCGACACGACGCAGCCGATCGTGCTGCCCACCGCGACCTACGACTGGGTCAGCCACCCTGATGCCTGGGGTGGGCGATGGGACATCACGGCGAACGCCATCAACCTCTTCCGCCCGAACGGCACGCAGATCAGGCGTGTCTCGACGGGCGCCAACTGGCAGGTGCCGTTCGACGGCGCGATCGGCGACCGCTTCACCTTGACCGCGGGCGCACGGGGCGACGCCTATCATTCCGACAACGTGCCGACATCATCGACCGGGGCGCTGCAGAACAACCAGTTCTCGGGCCGCATGTTCCCACAAGCGAAGCTGGAATGGCACTATCCGTGGGTTCGCTCCGATAACGGAACGAGCATGGTGATCGAGCCGATCGCGGCCTTCATTGCTGCGCCAAACGGCAACAATCCCGCGAGCATCCCCACGGAGGACAACCAAGGCTTCGAGTTCGACGATTCAAGCTTGTTCGTGATGGACCGGTTTCCGGGCTATGACCGCGTCGATTCCGGTCAGCGCGTCGACTACGCCCTCAGTGGCGGGATTTACGGCGACCACGGCGGCAGCACGCGGTTCCTGGTCGGCGAGAGCTACCGTTTGCAGAAGAGCAGTCCTTTCCTGGCGGGGTCCGGCCTCACCACGCAACGGTCGGACGTGGTCGGGCGCATCTCGGTGTCGCCGCAGCCCTTTCTCGATTTGATCTACCGCTTCCGGCTGGACTCGGAGACCCTGGCGTCGCGCCGCCAGGAGATCGACGCGACCGGCGGACCGCGCAGCTTCCGCGTGAAAGTCGGCTACATCGACATCGCGCAAGACCCGCTGGTACCCGACCTGCAGAAGCGCCACCAGATCACCGGCCAGGCGATCGCCCAGCTCAGCCGGTACTGGTCGGTCGCCGTGTTCGGCACCCGCGACATCGGGACGTCCAGGAACACCCTCAACTCGGGAATCGCCGCCACCTACCGCGACGAGTGCGTGAGCTTCTCGGCGGCAGTCACCCACGTCGGGACCCGCGATCGCGACATCCGTCCGGGCACCACCGTCCTGCTCTCCGTCATCTTCAAGAACCTCGGCGAGGTCGACCTAACGCCGTTCTCGACCGGCAGCTCGATCCCGACGCCGCAGTTCTAGGCTCGGGCGGGCGGAAATGGTACCTTCCCTCCCCGGCGCCCCGAGGCGTTCCGCCTCGCCGAGGCCGTGCGCAGACGGCCGATCCGGGCAGACAGAGGCTCTCGTTTCCTGGCTCACGTTGGACGATCGATGACACGCATTGCAGCCGCTCTCGTTCTGATCCTGATTGGCGCCGCCACGGCGAGCGCCCAAGACACGCGCATCGCTGCCATTGTTAATGACGATATGATCTCGCTCGGGGATCTCGAAGCCCGGGTGAAGCTCATGCTGCTCTCCTCGCAGCTGCCCGACGACGAGCAGACTCGTCAGCGCGTGACGCCCCAGGTGTTGCGCACGCTCATCGATGAGAAGCTCGAGGTCCAGGAGGCGAAGAAGTTCAACGTCACGGCAAGCGACGACGACGTCAACAAATCCATCCAGCGCATCGAGCAGCAGAACAATATGCCGAAGGGCGGGCTCGAGAAGGTACTGACCCAGCACGGCATCCCACGCTCGACGCTGGTAGACCAGATCACCGCCTCGCTGATGTGGAACAAGCTGGTGGAAGGGAAACTGAGTTCCAACGTCGCCGTCTCCGACGATGAGGTGAAGGATACGCTCGCCCGCATCAAGGGCGAGGTCGGCAAATCGCAGTATCGGGTCGCCGAGATCTACCTGGCGGTCGATAATCCGAGCCAGGAGGTCGAAGTCAAGGCGCTCGCCGACCGGCTGATCGACCAGATGCAGCACGGCGCCAACTTCAGCGCGGTCGCACAGCAATTCTCGCAGTCGCCGACCGCGGCCGTCGGCGGCGACCTCGGTTGGCTCACGACGGCGGAGCTGCCCCACGATATCGCCCAGGCGGTCCAGGGCCTGGAGGTAGGCCATTTGTCGGCGGCCATCCGTACGCCCGGTGGCTTTTATATCGTGGGCCTCCTCGACCGCAGGACATTTGGCACGCCGGGCCCAGCCGACGATCTGGTCACCGTTGCGCGCGTCGTGTTCCCGTTCAATCCTCAGACCGCTACGAACGTCGACAAGCAGAAGGCATTCTTGGCGGCGCAGCAGGTCGGCGAGCAGGCGAAGAGCTGCGACGACATGGAGCGGCTCGGTCGGGAGCGCGCGCCGCAGACCTCGGGCGATATGCGCGACGTAAAGATCGGCAGCCTCGCGAAAGGGTTCCAGGAGTTGCTGGCGTCGCTGCCGGAAGGCCAAGCCAGCAAGCCTCTGAACATCGGCAATGGCGCGGCCGTGATTATGCTCTGCTCTCGCAAGAAACCGCCATCGGAGGTCCCGACCCGCGATCAGCTGGTGGACACGCTCACGCGGCAGCGCCTCGACACCTTGGCCCGCCGTTACCTCCGCGACCTCCGGCGCGTCGCCTACGTGGACATGCGGGTATGACCCGTCCGATCGCGGTGACCATGGGCGAGCCCGCCGGCATCGGCGGCGAGATCACGCTGATGTCGTGGCTGCGGCGGGCGGAGGGCGTTCCCGCGTTCTTCGTCATCGACGACCCCGACCGGCTTGGCCGGCTCGCGGCCATGCTGGGATGGGACGTGCCGCTGCGCGCCGTCGCGGGGCCCGAAGAGGCCGCCGGCTGCTTTCCCGAGGCCCTGGGCGTCCTGCCGCGCCGCCTTGCGCATCCCGTGCTGATGGGCCGACCGGATACGGCGAACGCGCGCGCGGTGATCGCAGCGATCGTGAGCGCCGTCGAGCTGGTGCGCGGCGGGCGTGCCTCGGCCGTGGTGACCAACCCGATCCAGAAGGAGACGCTCTACGCGGCGGGCTTCCGTCATCCCGGCCACACCGAGTTCCTCGAGGAGCTCGCGGGCGGCGACGCCAAGGCGATCATGATGCTGGCCTGCCCGGGCCTGCGGGTGGTGCCGGTAACCGTGCACATCGCGCTCAAGGACGTGCCCCAGCGGCTCACGACCGCGAACATCATCGCCGCCGGGCGGATCACGGCGCGCGCCCTCGCGAGCGATTTCGGCCTGTCGCGGCCCCGGCTCGCGATCGCGGGCCTCAACCCCCACGCCGGCGAGCAGGGCGCCATGGGCCGGGAGGAGATCGAGCTGATCGTGCCCGCGGTCGAGGCGCTCCGCGCCGAGGGCCACGCGGTCGCGGGTCCTTTTCCCGCGGACACGCTGTTCCACGCGGGGGCGCGTCAGCGCTACGACGCCGTCATCTGCATGTATCACGACCAGGCGCTGATTCCGCTCAAGACCATCGACTTCGACCGTGGCGTCAACGTGACACTCGGCCTGCCTTTCATCCGGACGTCGCCCGACCATGGCACCGCCACCGACATCGCGGGACGCGGCACCGCCAATCCCGACAGCTTGATCGCGGCCCTCCAGATGGCTGGCCAGATGGCCGACCGGCGCGCGCTCCGCCGCTCCGTCGCCTGAGCATCGATCCCACGGGAGGGTCCGGGCTGGCGCTGCCGGCGCTCCGCGAGGTGATCCAGCGCTTCGGCCTCGCCGCTCGAAAGTCGCTCGGCCAGAATTTCCTCCTCGACCTCAATCTGATCGCGCGGATCGCGCGCGCCGCAGAACCGCTCGATGGGGTCAATGTGATCGAGATCGGGCCGGGTCCCGGCGGCCTTACCCGCGCGCTCCTGGCTGCTGGCGCCGGCAGCGTCACGGCGATCGAGCGGGACCGGCGCTGCGTCGAGGCGTTGCAAGAGCTGGTCGCCGCCTATCCCGACCGCTTGCGCGTTCTCGCCGAGGACGCTCTCGAGATCGACCCCAAGAGCTTGGTGCCCGCTCCGCGCAAGATCGTGGCCAATCTCCCCTACAACATCGCGACGGCGCTGCTGTTGAAATGGCTACCGGACCTCGACGCCTATGAGAGCCTGACGCTGATGTTTCAGAAGGAGGTGGCGGCGCGGCTCGCCGCGAAGCCGCGCACCTCCGCCTACGGCCGTCTCTCGGTCCTGGTGCAATGGACGGCACGCGTGACCGTGCTCTTCGACGTGACGCCACGCGCCTTCGTGCCGGCGCCCAAGGTCACCTCGAGCCTGGTCCGCATCGATCCGCGGGCGGAGCCGCTCGCATCCTGCGGTCGCGCCGACCTCGAGCGCGTCACCGCCGCCGCCTTCGGCCAGCGCCGCAAGATGCTGCGGCAGAGCTTGAAGAGCCTCGGCGTCGATCCCGAGCCGCTGCTCGCGAACGGCGGCATCGCGCCGACGCGGCGAGCGGAAGAGCTCTCGGTCGAGGATTTCTGCGCGCTCGCCCGCGCGCTGGCGGCCTAACCGCTCCCGCCCCTCAGGCGGTTCACGAATTCCGCCAGGCCCACCTGGCGCTCGCGCTTCAAGCGCTCGGCCGTCAGGATTGCCTGCGCCTCCTCGACGCTTGCATCGAGGTCGCGGTTCACGATCACGTAGTCGTATTCGGGCCAGTGGCTCATCTCGTCGGCGGATTTCGCCATGCGCTGGCCGACGACCTCGTCGCTGTCCTGGGCGCGGCGCCGCAGGCGATCCTCGAGCGCCGCCATGCTCGGCGGCAAGACGAAGACCGCGACGAGATCGCCGCGCACGCTCTGCGCGAGCTGCTGAGTCCCCTGCCAGTCGATGTCGCTCACGATGTCGCAGCCGGCCGCGAGCGCCGCCTCGACCGGCGCACGCGGCGTGCCATAGCGATTGCCGAACACGGTCGCATGCTCGAGGAGTGCGCCCGCGCGCACCATCTCGTCGAAGCGAGAGTTGCTCACGAAATGGTAGTCCTGCCCGTCGACCTCGTTGGCGCGCGGCGGACGCGTAGTGGCGGAGATCGAGACGCTCAAATTTCCGTCCCGCTCGACCAGCCGGCGCGTGATCGTGGTCTTGCCGGCGCCCGAGGGCGAGGAGAGCACCAGGAGCAGGCCGCGGCGGCCGATCTCGGGGGACCCCATGGGCACGGCTACTCGATGTTCTGCACTTGCTCGCGCAGCTGCTCGATCCCGGCCTTGAGCTCGAGGCCGAGGCGCGTCAGATCCACATCCGCCGATTTCGAGCAGAGCGTATTGGCCTCGCGGTTGAACTCCTGGCAGAGAAAATCGAGACGCCGGCCGACCGCGCCGCCCTCGGCAAGCAGCTCGCGCGCCGCCGCGATATGCGCGGTCAGGCGATCGAGCTCCTCGCGGATGTCGCCGCGTGCCACCAGCAGGGCCGCCTCTTGCGCGAGCCGCTCCTCGGGAATCGCGGGCACCGCGTCCTTGAGCGCATCCACCAGCGTCTTAAGCCGCGCGCGGATTGCCTCAGGCTGGGTCGCGGCGGATGCTTCGGCCGCCACAACGAGACCGGCGATCTCCTTGAGACGCTCCGACAGCACCGCACCGAGCCGCGCGCCCTCCGCGCGGCGCATCTTGCCGAGCGCATCGAGGGCCTTGCGGCAGCCAGCGAGTAGCGCCTTCTCGCGCCGCTCGCGTGTCGCGGCGTCCGGCATCTCCTCGCCGCTCTCGAGCACGCCGCGAAGCGCCAGCAGGCCGTCGATCGTGGGTGGCGCCGCCTTGATCTTCTTGCCGAGCTCTCGGCTGAGCACCAGCACCTGGTCCAGGACGGCGCGGTTGACTTGCAGCGGCGCGCTCGACGCGGTGCGGGCGACCGTGAGATTCAGGCTGACGGAGCCCCGCTTCAGACGCTCGGCGACCAGCGAGCGCAGCGGCAGCTCGAGCGCGTCGAAACCGGGCGGCAGGCGAAAGCGCAGGTCCAGCGATTTGCCGTTGACGCTTTTGAGCTCCCAGCTCCACGCGAAGCCCTCCGCCTCGCCCTCGACGCGGGCAAAGCCGGTCATGCTGGCGACGATGCCGAGGACATGGGCGGAAGCGGCAGTAGCGGGTTTGGGCACGAGTCTCCCGGACCAAGCAAGGAAAAAACGGGGCGCCGCTCGACCGGCTACCCTGGCAAGCGTTATAGCCTTCACCATCGGCGTCAACAACGGTCCCGGCCATGGCTTCCCGACACATCCTGATCACCGGCGCCTCCAGCGGCATCGGCGCGGCACTCGCGCGCCACTACGCGAGCCCCGAGACGCGACTCGATCTCGGCGGCCGCGACCTGAAGCGACTCGAAGAGGTCGCGGTCTCAAGCCGCGCGCAGGGTGCCGCTGTCGTCCCGAAGGCGGTCGCCGTTACCGACCGATCGGCGATGCGCGAGTGGATCCTAGCGGCCGACGCGGACGCACCTCTGGATCTCGTGATCGCCAACGCGGGCATCGGCGCCGACGAGGGCTTCAGTCGTGGCAGCGAAACGCTCGCGCGCCCGGTATTCGAGGTCAATGTCGACGGCGTGCTGAATACCGTCTATCCCGCGATGGAGCGCATGGTCGAGCGCGGCCGCGGCCAGATCGCCTTCATGAGTTCGCTCGCGGGCTATCGTGGCTTTCCCGATGCACCCGCCTATAGCGCCTCGAAGGCCGCGGTGAAGGCCCTCGCCGAGGCGTGGCGTGGCGCACTCGCCTCGCGCGGCATTCGAGTCTCCGTGATCTGTCCCGGCTTCATCGAGACGCCGATGACGGCCCGCAACAAATTCCGGATGCCGTTCCTCATAACCGCCGATCGCGCCGCTGGGATCATTGCCCGCGGGCTCGATCGCAACCAGGCGCGCATTTCGTTCCCCTGGCAGATGACGCTCGGGAGTTGGCTCGTCGCCGCCGTTCCGGCGCTCGGAGACCGCGTGCTGAGGCCGCCTCGGGCTAAGGCGGGTGCGGGTTCTTGACCGTCGTCAGCGCGCGGGCGCTGCTTGCGGGTTCGCGGGTGCCGCTGCCTGGCTCTGCGCGCGGCGGAGATCGTTGATGTGCTGGTTCTGCTCTGCGAGCGTCTTCGCGAAGACGTGCTTGCCGGTTCCGTCGGCGACGAAATAGAGGTCGTCCATCTTGAGCGGGTGCAAGACCGCCTTGAGCGCGGCGAGACCGGGATTGGCGATCGGCGTCGGCGGCAGGCCCTTCACGGCATAGGTGTTGTAGGGCGAGTCGATGCCGAGATCATCGTGGCCGAGCGGTCGGTCGAGCGGCGCTTTGCCGTGCGTGATCGCGTAGATCACGGTCGGATCCGCCTGCAGCCGCATGCCCAGCCGCATCCGATTGACATAGACGCCGGCGACGTGCGGCCGCTCCTCGTCGCGGCCAGTCTCCTTCTCGACGATCGAGGCGAGGATCACGGCGTCCTCGGGCTTGGCGAACGGCAGATCGGCGCCGCGCTCCGTCCAGAGCTCCGCCACCGCGCGGCTGAAAGCTCGCTCCATGCGCTCGACCATCGCGCTCCGCTTGTCCCCCAGCGCGAAGAAGTAAGTCTCGGGCATGAGACTGCCCTCGGTCGGCACCGGCTCCGGGTTGCCCTCGAGCTCGGGAGTGGCATTCACGATCGCGACGATCTCGGCACTGGTGAGGCCCTCGGGGATGGTGAGACGGTGGCGGACCGTCTTGCCGCTCGCCAGCAGATCGGCGACGCCCTCGGGCGTGATTGCGGCCTCGAATTCGTACTCGCCGGCCTTGAGGCGGTGCACGTCGCCGGTCACCGCGGCATCCAGCAGGAAGATCGAGGGATGCGCGAGCACGCCCTCGGCGCCGAGCGTGCGGGCGACGTCGACCGCACCGCTGCCGCGGGGCAGCACGATGATGCGTTTCTCCGGCAGCGGTCCTGGCGTGGTCCAGTCGCGCCAGGCCCAGAGCGTGAAGCTTCCGGCGGACACCACCAGCAACAAGAGCGCGGAAATGAGCCGGGCGCCGGACCGCCAGGCCATCGAGCCCTCGACCTAGCTCACGCGGCCGAAGATAAGCGAGGCGTTGGTGCCGCCAAAGCCGAAGGAGTTCGAGAGCGCGTAGCGCAGCGCTCGCTCCTTCGCCTTGTGAGGCACGAGGTCGATGTCGCAGCCCGGCGAGGGGTCGTCGAGGTTGAGCGTCGGCGGCACGATCCCGTCGCGCAGCGCCAGGATCGAGAAGATCGCCTCCACGCTGCCGGCCGCACCCAGCAGGTGGCCGATCGCGGATTTGGTCGAGGACATCGAGAGTTTGTAGGCGTGGTCACCGAACAGGCGCTTCACCGAACCGAGCTCGATCTCGTCGCCCTTCGGCGTCGAGGTACCGTGGGCATTGATGTAGTCGATCTGGTCCGGCGCGAGATTGGCGCGCTTGAGCGCGTTGCGCATCGCGCGGTAGCCGCCATTGCCGTCCTCGGCGGGCGCGGTGATGTGAAAGGCATCGCCGGACATGCCGTAGCCCAGCACCTCGGCATAGATCTTTGCACCCCGGCGCTTGGCGTGCTCGAGTTCCTCGAGCACCACGACCCCCGCCCCCTCGCCCATGACGAAGCCGTCGCGCCTCTGGTCCCAGGGTCGCGAGGCCTTGGTCGGGTCATCGTTGAAGGCGGTCGACAGCGCTCGTGCCGCGGCAAAACCCGCGAGACCGATCCGGCAGACGGCGGCCTCGGCGCCGCCCGCCACCATCACGTCGGCGTCTTCCCACATGATGAGACGCGCCGCATCGCCGATCGCATGCGCGCCGGTCGAGCACGCCGTCACCACCGCGTGGTTGGGGCCCGAGAAGCCGTATTTGATCGAGACGTGGCCCGAGGCCAGGTTGATCAGGTTCGAGGGGATGAAGAAGGGTGACACGCGCCGAGGGCCCTTCTCATGGAGCGTGATGACGCCCTCCATGATGCCGGGCAACCCGCCGATGCCGGAGCCGATCAGCACACCCGTGCGCTCGCGGTTCTCCGCGTCCTCGGGTTTCCAGCCCGAGTCTTCCACCGCCTGAGTCGCGGCCGTAATCGCGAAGACGATGAACTCGTCCATCTTGCGCTGGTCTTTGGGCGCGACCCATTCGTCCGCATTGAAGAGGCCCGAGGAGGTCTCGCCGCGCGGCACCATGCCCGCGATCTTGGCGGTCATATCGGAGACATCGAACGCCTG
>DATEGF010000374.1:0-38559 GCA_035280245.1 Allostellaceae bacterium | reverse complement strand
CCTAGCTCCGCTTTTGATATCTGTTAGATTGGACGCGAACAGCGGCGACAAGCCGCGCGCGACTAACGGGGAGGGCACTACCGTGATCCAACGGACGATTTCAGCAATGATCCTGGCCGGCTCCGTGCTGGCGGGCCTCGGCTCGGCCTCGGCCGATGAGCCCAAGCACGGTGGCATCCTCCGGATCTATCACCGCGACAGCCCTGCCAGCGCCTCGATTCACGAGGAGGCGACCTACTCGACGAACATCCCGTTCATGGGCGTGTTCAACAATCTCGTCCTCTACAAGCAGGACGTGCCCCAGAACAGTATCGATACCATCGTCCCCGAGCTCGCGACCAGCTGGGCCTGGAGCCCGGACAACCTGTCGCTCACCTTCAAGCTGCGCGAGGGCGTGAAGTGGCACGACGGCAAGCCCTTCACGGCGAAAGACGTGAAGTGCACCTGGGACATGATCCAGGAGAAGTCGAGCCAGAAGTTCCGCAAGAACCCGCGCAAGGCCTGGTACGAGAACGTGACGGAGGTCACGACCAACGGCGACTACGAGGCAACGTTCAAGCTTGGACGGCCGCAGCGGGCGCTGCTCGCGCTCCTCGCGTCCGGCTACTCGCCGGTCTATCCCTGCCATGTCTCGCCCGCGGACATGCGCACGCACCCGATCGGCACCGGCCCCTTCAAGTTCGTCGAGTTCAAGCAGAACGAGTCGATCAAGCTCACGCGCAATCCCGACTACTGGAAGCAGGATCGGCCTTACCTCGACGGCATCGAGTTCACCATCATCCCGAACCGGTCCACCGCGATCCTCGCCTTCATCGCCGGCAAGTTCGACATGACCTTCCCGACCGAGGTCACGGTGCCGCTGATGCGCGACATCAAATCGCAGGACCCGACCGCGATCTGCGAGTTCAAGCCGAGCAACGTCGCCAACAACGTGATCATCAACCGCGACGCGCCGCCCTTCGACAACCCCGATGTGCGGCTCGCGATGGCCTTGGCGCTCGACCGCAAGGCGTTCGCCGACATCCTCGCGGAGGGCCAGGCCGACATCGGCGGCTCGATGCTGCCGGCGCCCGAGGGCGTCTGGGGCATGCCGAAGGAGATGCTCGAGAGCATCCCGGGCTACGGACCCGACGTCGAGAAGAACCGCGATCAGGCCCGATCGATCATGAGCAAGCTCGGGTACGGCCCCGACAAGCCGCTCAAGATCAAGGTCTCGACCCGCAACATCCCGGTCTACCGCGATCCCGCTGTGATCCTGATCGACCAGCTGAAGCAGATCTACGTCGACGGCGAGCTCGACGTGGTCGATACCGGCGTCTGGTTCTCCAAGGTGGCGCGCGGGGACTATTCCGTCGGCCTCAACCTCACCGGCAACGCCGTCGACGATCCCGACCAGACCTTCTACGAGAACTACTCTTGCGGCTCCGAGCGCAACTACACGCACTACTGCAACAAGGATCTCGAGAAGCTATTTGGCCAGCAATCCCAGATGACCGATATCGCGGCACGCAAGAAGCTGGTCTGGGAGATCGACAAGAAGCTGCAGGAGGACGTGGCGCGTCCCATCATCTTCCACATCCGCGCCGGCACCTGCTGGAAGCCGCAGGTGAAGGGCGTCACCATCATGGTGAACAGCTCCTATAATGGCTATCGCTACGAGGATCTGTGGCTCGATCGGTAACACGCGTGTCTCGCTGGCCTCAACAGCGTGCGTCCTTCGACTCGTGCGCTTCGCGCCCGGCTCAGGATGAGGAACACTCTTTATTCCGGACGCAAATGGTCCTCATCCTGAGCCGCGCGAAGCGCGAGTCGAAGGACGCACCGCGCTAGTCACGCCCGCACCGTGGCCGCCTATCTCGCCCGCCGCTTCTCGCTCATGATCCTGACGCTGTTCGGGATCTCCGTGATCATCTTCGTGCTGCTACGCGTGGTGCCCGGCGATATCGCAGACATCCTGTTCGACGCGGCGGGATTCGTGAACCCGTCCGAGAAGGCTCAGCTCCAGAAAGAGCTTGGCCTCGACAAGCCGATTGCCATGCAATACGCGGCCTGGATGGGCGGGCTCCTCGAGGGCGACCTCGGGTATTCCTACAAGTCCGAAAAGCCCGCGATCGAAGAGATCGCCCCGCGCATTCCCATCAGCGCCAAGCTCGCAGGGCTCGCGCTCGCCTTCTCGGTCCTGCTCGGCGTGCCGCTCGGCGTCGTCAGCGCTGTGCGACAGGATACAGCGCTCGACTATTTCCTCCGGGTCGTGAGCCTGAGCGGGCTCTCCATGCCGGCGTTCTGGCTTGGGCTTTTGATCCTGATGGCGTTCGTCTCCGCATTTGGCACCATCCCGATCTATAGCGATGCACCCAAGAGCGTTTGGGAGGCGCTGTTGATGTACAGCATCCCCGCGGCGGCCGTCGGCTTCCGTAGCTCGGCGCTGATCATGCGCATGACTCGCTCGGCGATGCTGGAGGTGCTGCGCCAGGATTACATCCGAACGGCGCGCTCGAAAGGCGCCTCCGAGCGGAGCGTCAACTACCACCACGCGCTCCGGAACGCTTTGCTGCCGGTGGTGACGGTGCTGGGCATCGAGGCCGCGTTCCTGATCGGCGGCCTGATCGTGACCGAGACAGTGTTCAACATCCCCGGCGTCGCTCGCTTCCTGGTTGAGGCGATCCGCTGGCGCGATTACCCGATCGTGCAGAGCCTGGTGATGGTCACCGCGCTCATCGTGGTGAGCGTCAATTTCCTGGTCGACCTGCTCTATGTGGCTCTCGATCCACGGATCAAGCTCGAGGGCGGGCCCGGATGAAGAGCCAGGCCTTCCACGCGGAGCTCGCACGCGCCGGCGCGTTGTCGCGGGGCCGTTGGGGACGGCTGGCGTTTCTCATCCGTCGCTATCCCCTTGGCGCCATCGGTGGCGCGATCCTGGCGGTGTTCGTCGTCGCGGCGATTTTCGCGCCTTTCCTTACGCATTTCGACGCGGTCTCGACCGATGCCCGCGTCTCGCTGGCGGCACCGAGCGCGCTGCATCCGATGGGCGCGGACTTCATGGGCCGCGACGTCTATAGCCGCATCGTCTACGGTGCCCGCATTTCGCTCGCGGTGGGATTGGGCTCGACCTTCCTGGGCGGCGTGCTGGGCGTCGCCCTCGGACTCCTCTCGGGCTATCTCGGCGGTTGGGTCGACCTCGCGGCCCAGCGGCTCGTCGATATGCTCCAGGCGCTGCCGCTCCTGGTGTTGGCCCTGGTGATGGCGGCGGCGCTGGGGCCGTCGCTCCACAACACCATCATCGCGATCTCGATCCCGCTCATCCCCTATGCCGCACGCGTCGTCCGCGCGAACACCCTATCGCTCAAGGAGCAACCCTTCGTCGACGCCGCACGCGCCATCGGTACCAGCGAGCTCCGCATCGTGCTGCGTCACATTCTGCCCAACACGCTGGCGCCGCTCATCGTTCTGGCGACGGCGCAGCTGGGCTCGGCGATCCTGGTGGAAGCATCGCTCTCTTTCCTCGGCCTGGGCATTCCGGAGCCGCATCCCTCCTGGGGCCGCATGCTCTCGGAGTCCGCGGCCGAGTACGTGCGCACGGCGCCGTGGCTGGTGATCTTCCCCGGCCTCGCCATCAGCCTGGTGGTGTTCGGCACGAACCTGTTGGGCGATGCGCTCCGTGACATTCTCGACCCGCGGCAGCGCGATTGATCGTCGCGGACTCGTCTCCGCGCCTTTAAGCGCAACACTCGACTCGATATAGTGCGGCCTCGGCGTGCGCAGGTGAGTCGGCGGTGAAAATTGCGGCAGTTGCCAACCTGAAAGGCGGCACGGGCAAGAGCACGATCGCCGTCAACTTGGCTTGCGAGCTCGCGGCCGGCGGCGCCAGCGTCGCGCTGGTCGATGCCGACGAGCAAGGCACTGCAAGCTACTGGGTCGGGCGCGGGCAATATCCGGTGACGCTCAAGACCGCGGCCGTCGGCAGCAATACGAACGGCTGGGCGCGCGACGTCGCCGGCCTCGACGCCGACCTCGTGGTGATCGACGCGCCGCCGCAGATCGGTGACGCCACGCGCGCAATCGTCGACATCGCCGACGTGATCCTGGTGCCGGCGCTCGCCTCGACCGCCGACATCATGGCGACGGGAAAGGCGCTCAACTTGATCCGTAAGGCGCGCGAGCAGCGCAGGGACAAAGGCCCGAAAGCGTTGCTGGTCCCGAGCCGGGTCGACCGGCGCACGGCCGCCGGCAAGGAGATCGAGGCGGTGCTACTGGAATTCGGCGAGCCGGTGGCACCGATGGTGCGGCAGCGGACCGCCTTCGTCGATTGCTTCACCGCGGGCCAATGGATCGGCGCCTATGCCCGCAACAGCGACGCACATGTCGATATCCAGACACTTGCCGCCGTTGTTCGGAGGATGCTCGGTCATGCCAAAACGCCGTAGCCTGGTCGGAACCGCCCACGAGGCGATGGGAAGCACGCCCAAGGCGCAACCGGGGCCCGCGAAGAAGGCTCCTAAAAAGGCGCGGCATGCCGTCGCCAAAGCCCCGAAAGAAGTAGCGCGGGACGTGGTACCGCCGGCCGAGCCCACGCCAGCGCCGCCGGAGCGCGAGCACGCGGCGACGCCAATCCCGGCCAACCCTTACGAGGCGTTGATGGGGCTCGCGAGCGCGGCGATGCGACAGAACCTCGAGACGGGCGCGCGGCTCGCGCGCTGCAAAACCCCGATGGAGGTCCTCGCCGCGCAGACGGCCCACGCCACGGCGCTGACGCAGAGCTTCATCGCCGCTTCCCTCAGGATGATGCAGCTGAGCCTGTCGGGCGTTCGCTGGCGCCGTTGAGACGAGCCGCCGCTCAGTGATCGAGCACGCGGTCCAGAATCCAGTTGGCGATGTCGCGGACCATCGGCTCCCGCATGGAGAGCCGGCCCGGGCTCGCGAAGGACGAGCGTAGACCCGCCTGCTGCCGCTCCGAGATCGCATTGTCCTCCGGCAGGGATTTGTCCCAGCGGCGATAGTAGAAATTCGCCTTCTCTGCGAAATCAGCGCGGGCGGCCGTCGCGCGCGGGAAGCACGAGCCCACCACCACCTTGGTCCGCGCGGGTCCCTGCGGGAATTGCTGCAGCCACCACATGCAGTCCTGAGTCAATGCGAAGAAGGTGCTGGGATAGATCGCGAGGAAATACGTACCCGCCGCGGGCTTGCCTTTCAGCGACGGGATCGGCGGAAAGGCGTGGCCGATGTCCTCCGCCAAGACGGCGATGGTTCTCTCCGATGCCATATGGACGCCGCCCCACGCGCCGTGGCTCTCCTCCGACACCGTGTGCTGCGCGCCGATCGACTGCCGGTGGACGTAAGGCGTGTGGTAATCCTCCATCGCGTTCTCAAGATAGATCTTCCAGTTGCACGCGAGGTCGTACTCGAGCCGACGAACGCAGACCATATCGGTGAGGTTGTAGGACTCGAGGATCTCCGGGAGATCGCCGAGATATTCGCCGAGGCCAGTGCCACCAGCACCGAGATTGATGAAGACGAATCCGGCCCAGGTCTCGAGCCGAATCGGATGGAGCCCGTAGCCGCTCTTGTCGAAACCGAGTGTCTCCTCCATGCCCGCGGCACCCAGGAGCCGGCCGTCCAGACCATAGGCCCAACCGTGATAGGGGCAGACGATACCGCGGCAATTGCCAGTGCCATCGAGCAGACGCGTGCCGCGGTGACGACAGGAGTTGGCAAAGGCGTGGAGCGCGCCCGCGCGATCCCGCACGATCAGCACGGGCTCGCCGACAAGATCGTAGGCCGCATAGTCGCCGGCCTTCGGCAGCTCGTCCTCGCGGCCGATGAAATTCCACGATGGCCTGAAGACCCGCTCCACTTCTCGATCGTAGAATTCCCGCGACGTGTAGCACCACGGCGGCAGCGTCTCCGCCTCCAGCACTGGCAGGCGAGCCTTCGCGTAGTGCGCGGGATCGAAGATGTTCTCGAGCGTCGTCATCGCGTGCCTCCTAATACTGCAAGCGCGGGTCGACTCGGTTGAGCAGCGGCTTGCCGTCGAGGAACCGCTCCATGTTCTGGAACACCAGGTCGAGCGTGCGCGGCGTGTATTGCTCACGATCGTCCGAGGAGCAGTGCGGCGTGATGATGAGGTTGGGCAGCTTCCAGAGCGGCGAGGAGCGCGGCAACGGCTCGGGATCGAACACGTCGAGGATGGCGCTCAGCCGTCCGGCCTTCAGCCGCGTCGCCAGCGCCTTGTAATCGACGAGATTGGCGCGGCTGTAATTGACGAGGCCGGCGCCGGGCTTCATAAGATCGAGCTCCCGAGCGCCGATCATGTGCCGCGTCTCCACCGTCAACGGCGCCGTCATCAGGACGAAATCGGCGAGCGGCAGCAGCTTTTGCAGCGCCTGCGGTCGATGCATCTCGTCGACCTGCGGGTGCCGCTTGCCGGTACGCCGGATGCCGAGCACCCGCAGGCCGAAGCGCTTCGCCCAGCGCGCGGCGCCCCCGCCGACGTGGCCCACGCCGATGACCAGGACCGTCTTGCCCGCGATCCCCGAGTTGAAGGGCTGCTCCCATTTCGCCCGGCGCTGGTTGGTGACCGAGCGCGGCAGGTTGTTGTTGAGCATCAAGAGCGCCATGGCGGTGTACTCGTCGGCCTTCGGTCCGTGCACGCCGCGGCTGTTGGTCAGCACCGCGCCACGCGGCAGCCAGTCGAGCGGCATCAGATGGCTGACGCCGGCACCGTGCGCATGCACCCAGCGCAGCCGCGGTGCCCGCTTGGCGAGGTTCTCACGATCGAAATTCCAGGCAAACACCACATCGGCCATGGGAAGCGCGCGCTCGATGGTGTCGCCGTCGTAGCCCATGGTGATCTTGAGCTTGCCCTTGAGCCGAGGGTGGCGCGCGAGCGCTTCGGCCACGCGGCGCGGCGTCGCCTCGAACACCGGGCCCAGATCACGCGAATTCTCAACGTGGAGATGAATCTTCGAGCTCATCGCTCTTGTCCTTCGGGCATCGCCTCCACGCGCGCGGCGAGAAGTCCTCACGTGCGTCTCCTCATCGTTTCAAATCACCCGATATCGTGTGGCTCGACCGCGGGAATGACAAGCGCGATCACGGCGACTGTTGTAATCTCGCTGTACTGAGCCAAGACGGGAGGATCCGCGATGCGCCAGGCCGTGAAGACACACTTACCCTCGGAGCGGGCGCCCATCGAATGGGCGACCATTGCCGATGGCATCCTCTATACCGCGCAAATCCCGATCCACGAGGACGGCTCGATCGAGACCGGCGACATCACGAAACAGGCGACGCTGACCCTCGACAACCTCAAGCGCACCGTCGAGGCCGCCGGCGGCACCCTGGACGACGTGACTCAGGTGCTGGTCCATCTCACGACCAAGGACGCGTTCGCCGGGATGAATGCCGTCTACGAGAAAGTCTTCCGCAAGCCCTTTCCCAATCGCGCGACCGTGATCTCGGGCCTCATGGTGCCCGGCGCTCTGATCGAGATCGTGGCGTACGCGCACATCGGCAAGGGCAAGCGCTGACCGTCGCGGGATCCTGAGCGGCGACAGAACGCATGCGCAGCGTCGTGCTGGGAGCCGGCATCGCCGGCGTGACCGCCGCTTATGAACTGGCCCGCCGCGGCCATGAGGTGACCGTCGTCGACCGCCAACCCGGCGCCGCTCTGGAGACGAGCTTCGCCAACGGCGGGCTCGTGGTGCCGAGCCAGTCCGATCCCTGGGCCTCGCCCGACGCGCCCATGAAGCTCCTGAAGTGGCTCGGGCACGAGGATGCGCCGCTGTTGCTGCGCTTGTCGGCGGTGCCGAGCATGCTCGGCTGGGGCCTCGCCTTCCTCGCGAACTGCCGGCGCGATCGCTGGCATCGCAATACGGCCGCGGTGTTTCGCCTCGCGATCTACAGCCGCGACGCCTACGACGTGCTCGCGAAGGAGACCGGCATCGAGCACGGGCGCTCGGACCAGGGAACGCTGCGGCTATACAGCGACGAGGCCGCGCTCAAGGCCGGGCTCGCCGAATTCGAGCCCTACCGCGCACTCGGACTCACCTACGAGCTCATGTCCCGAGAGCAGTGCGTGACGCTCGAGCCGAGCCTCTCCGAGGCCGCGCAAAGATTCATCGGCGGCATCCATATCGCCGCGGACCGCAGTGGCGACTGCCATGTGTTCGCGCAGGGGCTCGCGGAGCATGCGCGCAAGCTCGGCGTCGAGTTTCGCTTCGGCACGACGATCCAGGGCATCGAGACCAGCGCAGGCGCGGCGACCGCCGTGCTGACGGACAAGGGTCGTATTGCCGGCGATCGGTTCCTGCTCGCGCTCGGCCCCTATTCCGCGCGCATGGCGAGGTCCCTCGGCTGGCGGCTGCCGGTCAATCCCGTGAAGGGCTACTCGGAGACCATCGACATCGAGGGCTGGAACGACGCGCCGCGGATTCCTCTAGTGATCACCTATCGCAAGATGGCGATCACCAATCTGGGGAAGCACCTGCGCCTCGCGGGCACGGCGGAATTCGCGGGATTCGACCTCAGCCTCAATGCGCGTCGCGGCCAAATGCTCTTGGATGCGCTCGGCGAGCATTACCCGCACTATCCCCGTGCGAGGCCACCGCAGCATTGGGCCGGACTGCGACCGGTCGTCCCCGACGGACGACCGGTGCTCGGAGTGACACCGGTGAAGAACCTGTTCGTCGATACCGGCCACGGCCAGCTTGGCTGGACGCTCTCCTGCGGCTCCGCGCGAGCGGTCGCCGCCGTGATCGACGGCAAAACACCCGACATCGACCTGCGGGATTTTGCCTTCGACCGCTTCTAGCTGCGGGCGATCGGGAAGCGGTCGCCGTAGGGCGGGAACTCGCCGTGCGCGCGGTAGTCTGCGTGATAGCGCGCGAGCTTCTGCTCGTCGACTGTGACGCCAAGACCGGGGCCATTGATCCGGCCCCAGGAAGGACCATCGGCGATAGGCACTCGCTCGACCAGGATGTCGTCCTCCATGATCTGCGCGGTCTGCTGATGGCCGACGGTGGCGTTGGGGATCGCCAGCATCAGATGCTGCCCTGCAGCGGCGGCGAGACCGAGCTCACCGTGGGTGTGCTTGCAGACGCGCAAGCCCTCGAGATGCGCCGCCCAGGCGAGCGCATGGAAACGGCCGATCGAGCCAACCCAATACGAACTGAAGCAGAGATAGTCGGCGCAGCGGCTCTTGATGACGCGATAAGCGTCGGCGGCGCGCCAAAGGCCCTCGTTGGCGCAGAGCGGCACCGCGACCCGGCGCTGAAGCTCGAGCATGTTCTCGACCGGATCGACGTCGACGGGCGCCTCCGCGAAATCGATCTGAAAGCGCTCGTGCCAGTCCGCGAGGATCCGCGCGGCCTCGGGGAGCGACCACGCCATGTTGGCGTCGATGCGGATCTTGCGCGCGGGGCCGACCGCGTTCCGGAGCGCCTCGAGCATCGCGGTCTCGGCGGCGGTATCGACGCCCACCTTGAGATAGAACACGCTGTAGCCGCGCGCGACGCCGGCCTTGGCCTGCGCCTCGATCTCCGCGGGATCGCCCCAGCTCATGTAATAGAAGTAGTCGACCGTCTCGCGGAGCGCGCCGCCGAGCAAGCGGTAGAGCGGCTCGCCCGCCTGCTTGCCGCAGAGATCCCACATCGCCATGTCGATGCCGGCGTAGGCGAAATTCCCGGTCATCGCCTGGAGGTGCCAGAGCCCCGCGACGTAGAGATCGCGCTGGATCGCCTCGCGATCCCAGGGGTCGCGGCCCAGGACCACGGGCGCCATCCCCTTGACTGCGCTCTCGATGCCGGCGGCGTCCGCGGCCCGTGTCGTCTCGCCCCAACCGACGAGGCCGTTGTCGGCGGTGAGCTTCACGATCACGTCGGTGACGCCGCTGCGCGTGATCACCGAACTCTTCTCGATGTGCCGGTAGGGCACGCGGACGGGGAAAGACTCGAATTTCACGATTTTCATTCCGGCACCTCGTTCACCGTCCGCGTGCGAGGCGCGCCTCGAGCCAGCGCGCCATGATCGAGAGCGGATAGCTCATGATGAAATAGAGCACCGCCGCCAGCACGAAGAGATGCATGGGGCGGAAGCTCGAAGAGGCGATGTCCTTAGCGCGGAGCATCAGCTCGGGTGCCGCGATGATCGCGCAGACCGACGTGTCCTTGAGGAGGCCGATCGCGTAGTTCGCGACCGGCGGCAGCACGATCCGCGCGGCCTGCGGCAGGATGATCCAGCGCATGGACGTCGCCGGCGTCATGCCGAGCGAGAGCGCGGCCTCCATCTGGCCGTGGTGCAGCGCCTCGATGCCTGAGCGGAACACCTCGCCGAGCACTGCGCCGCCCTGCAGGCCGAGGCCGAGGATCGCCGCCTGATACGAGGTGAATTTCAGCCATTCGATCCCGAGCCCGCCGAGCCCGAAATATATAAGGAACAGGATGACCAGCGCGGGCATGCCGCGCATCGCCTCGACATAGACGATCCCGACGCCTTGCAGCAGGCGCGACCGCGACACGCGCATCAGCGCCACCGCGAGGCCGAGCATCGACGCCAGCACGAAGGAAAGCGCCATCAGCTCCAGCGTGCCGATGCAGGCGATCAGCAGTTCCGGGAGCCAGTCGTCGAGATGCTGGCGATAGACGCCGAGGAATTCGATCATCGTCTCGCCGATCTCATTGCCAGGCGCGCCGCGCGCGCTCGAGATGGGCGACTAGACGCCCCATGGGAATGCTCATGGCGAGATAGATGACGGCGACGATCAGGTAGATATCCATGCTGAGGAGCGTCTCCGTGACCAGCTGGCGCGCGAAGAACATGATCTCCGGCGCCGCCACCACGGAGGCGAGCGACGTGTCCTTGAGCAGGCTCACCGCATAATTGCAGAGCGGCGGCAGCATCAGCCGGGTCGCCTGCGGCAGGATGATGAAGCGCATGGCATCGACGGGCGTCATGCCGAGCGAGAGCGCCGCCTCGACCTGGCCCTCGTGGATGGCGAGGATGCCGGCGCGATAGATCTCCGCCACATAGGCGGCGCCGTTCATGCCGAGACCGATGATCGCCGCCGGCACCGGCGGGATGTCGACGCCGAGGTCCGAGAGTCCGAAGTAGATGATGAAGAGCTGCGTGAGCGCCGGCGTGCCCCGCATGATCTCGATGTAAACGTTCGCGACGGCGCGCAGCAACTGCATGCGCGCGAGCTTCAGCAGCGCCACGACGAGGCCGAGCGTGAGCGCCACCGCGAGCGCGCCGAGCATGACCTTGATGGTTGTGCCGGCGGCGCCCAGAAGCACGGAGAAGAAGTACGGGAGCTTCGCCCAGAAGACGGCCCAGAAATGCGGCGCCTCGGCCGGCACGGGATCAGCGCTCCGACATTCGCGCGAGGAAGGCGCGCGTCCTGGCCTGGCTCGGGTTCCGGATGACCGCGTCCGGCGGCCCCTCCTCCACGATGCGGCCGCCGTCCATGAAAATGACGCGGTCGGCGACCTCGCTCGCGAACTGGATCTCGTGGGTGACCATGATCATGGTCCTCCCCTCGTCCGCCAGCTGGCGGATCACGCGCAGGACTTCGCCGATGAGCTCCGGGTCCAAGGCCGAGGTCGCCTCGTCGAACAGCATGAGCTTGGGCTGCATGGCGAGCACGCGGGCGATCGCCACCCGCTGCTGCTGTCCACCTGAGAGCCGCTCGGGAAATGCGTCGACCTTGTGCGCGAGGCCGACCTTGGTGAGCATCTCCCGGGCGCGCGCTTCGGCTTCCTGCTGCCCCAACCCGAGCACGCGGCGTGGAGCGATCGCGACATTCGCGAGCGCGGTCAGATGCGGAAACAGATTGAACCGCTGGAAGACGAAGCCGATCTCGGCGCGCTCCTTGGCGAGCTCGCGGTCGCTCAAGTGGACGTAGGCGCCGTTCCGCTGCTTCTCGCCGATGAGCGCGCCATCGATATAGATGTGCCCCGAGCTCGGCTTCTCCAGGTAATTTATGCAGCGGAGCAGCGTCGTCTTGCCGGAGCCGCTGGGGCCGATGATCGCGACCTTCTGAGTGCGCGGCACTTCCAGATCGATGCCGCACAACACCTCGGTCTCGCCGAAACGCTTGTGCAGATCGACGATTCTCAGCAGCGGATCCATGCGGCGGCGACGCTCCCCTGAGCGTCCGACGTTACAATACTTGCGAGGGAAGCGCCCGCCCCGCGTGACAGGGGCGGGCGCACGCGATCAGTTCGTCTTCAGGCAGCTGGCGCCGGTGGGCGATTTCCAGCTGGCGTCGCGGTCGACGCCGACGCGCGGATTCGGATCGGGCGGCGTGAACCAGGACG
Organism: Allostellaceae bacterium; assembly: GCA_035280245.1. Lineage (GTDB taxonomy): Bacteria > Pseudomonadota > Alphaproteobacteria > ATCC43930 > CGMCC-115725 > DASZHJ01. The sequence continues at coordinate 26,248 of DATEGF010000374.1, read as the reverse complement.
CGTCTGCCATGCCGTACTTCGCCATGATCTTCACGTTCTCGCAGTTTGCCCAGATCTTGCGGATCTCGGCGTTCATGGCATCGGCGAGCTCCTTCTCGTCCTTGTTGACGCCGAAGATCACGTTGTACTTGGCCGACATGATCGGGTACTTCGCCATGTCGGGCTTGAGCTCGACCTGATGGATGCCCCACTCCGGATGCTGGAGCGCGGCATAGTCGATCAGCGGCGGATCGAGGATCACGATATCGACGCGGTCGGCGATCAGATCCTGCAAAGCGCCGTCCGAGGTGTCATAGAGCTTGACCTCGCCGATCCCATCGACCGTCTTCAGCTCGGGCACCAGCGTGAAGCCGGTCACAGTGCCGACCTTCTTGCCCTTCATGTCCGCGAAGGTGCTGTAGTTCGTAGCCTTCTTCTGCGCGAGCGTGGTGCCGAAGTAGTAGATCGGATCGGTCAGGGCCATGATCTCCGTGCGCGCCTTGATCCAACCCATGGCGCCGTGCATGACGTCGAGCTTGCCTTGCTTGGTCGACTGGATGAGCGCCGACCATTCCATCTGGTTCGTCTTGACCTTGAGTCCGAGGCGTTCGGCGACCAAGTTCATGATCTCGCCGTCGGAGCCGATGAGCTTGCCGTCCTTCACGCTCGTCATCGGCATGTCGCCGTTCAACCCCACATTGAGGACGCCCGGCTCGAGCGTCTTGGGTGCCGCATGAGCCGATGGCAGCGAGAACGCGAGCAGCAAGGCGCTCGCCGCTCCCAATGCCATTCTCGCGCGCCAACGCACACCGCTTCGCACCATCGCCGCGTTCATAGGTGTCTCCCCTCGGTTTGTGTTTTTGCCCATCGGGCAGGAAAAATGCTGGCACGGCGCGCTCGGCGGTGTCAACAACCGAGAAGAAATGTTTCCCACAGAGAAACAGCGCGACGGCTGCGCGCAGCGCAAGACGCTCATTGCCGAACGGCGCGCCACGTCCACTATGCTTCCGAACACCTGAAAGCGGAGACCCCCATGCGCCTCGGCCTCTTCATGATGCCCATCCACAACCCCGCGCGCGACTACACCGACGTCTTCAAAGAGGATCGCGAGTCGATCCTGCACGCGGAGGCGCTGGGCTACGACGAGGCGTGGGTCGGCGAGCACTACGCCTGCAAGACCGAGCCGATCCCGGACCCGCTGCAGTTCATGGCGACGCTGATCCCCGTCACGAAGCGGATCAAGTTCGGCACCGCCGTGCTCAATCTGCCCCAGCATCATCCCGCGGTCGTCGCGGGCAACGCCGCGCAGTTCGACCACCTCGCAGAGGGCCGCTTCATCATGGGCGTGGGTCCGGGCGGGCTCGGCTCGGACTTCGAGCTGTTCCAGACCTTCGAGAAGAACCGCGCGGAGATGATGGCGGAATCCGTCGAGATGATTCACCGCATCTGGGCGTCGGATCCGCCATACCGTCTCCACGGCAAATACTGGGACATCGTGGTCGATCAGCAGATGCAGAAGCATCTGGGCATCGGACCGATGCTGAAGCCCTACCAGAAGCCTTACCCGCCGCTCGCGATGTCCGTGATGAGCCCACGCTCGGGCACCGGACGCTACGCGGGCGAGCGCGGCTGGGGCATGATCTCCGCAAACTTCACGCCGGTCGAGAACGTGAAGACCCATTGGGCGGTCTATGCCGAGGGCGCAGCCGCCGTCGGCCGCAAACCTGACCGCGGCAACTGGCGCGTCGCCCGCTCGATCGTGGTGACCGACACCGATGCCGAGGCGCGCGACTATCTCGCCAACGAGAACTGCAGCCCCGCCTGGTACTACAAGTACCTCCGCGACAACCTCGCGACCTACAAGCTCCTCCGCATCTTCAAACCCACCGACGACACGCCTGACGCCGAGCTCACCTGGCAGAGATGCCTCGACCTCATGGTGATCTCGGGTGGCCCCAAGCGCGTCCTCGACCAGCTCGTGGCGCTGATGGACAGGCTCGGCTACTTCGGCACGCTCCTCGTGACCCAGAAAGACTGGGACGACCCGGCGCTCCACAAGAAATCGATGCGGCTGCTCGCCGAGCAGGTCTTGCCAAAGCTCTCGGCGCACGCGGAGAGTCGGCAGGCCGCGGACTAGGCCTGATCACGTCCTGATCGTCGAGAGCGCCGCGAGCAGGCTCGGCAGTCCCACCCGCATCAGGAAAAGTGCGCTGCCGATGAGCGCGCCGACGAGCGTGCCGTTGATCCGAACGTATTGCAGGTCGCGGCCAACCTGGAGCTCGATCACGTCGGCGACCTTGCGCCCGTCCCAGCCGGCGACAACGCCCGCGATGTAATCGGCGATCTGCGTCCGCCAGGGCGTGATGTAGCCGACAACCACGCCCTCGATCGCGGCGTTGAGGAGTCGCTGCAGCTCCGGCGTCTCCCGGACGAGCCGACCGATCGTCCGCACGATCTCGGCGGCGATCTTCCCCATACGAGGCTCGGCCGAGCGCGCGTCCTCGGCAAGCTCGCGCTTGATCTCGTCCCAGATGGTGGCGAGCGCGTGGAGCAGCGCGGGGTGCGTGACGATCGCGGCCCGGGCCCGCTCGATCAGGCTCGCGTAGTCCGGCGACGCCCGAAGCTCCGCGAGGCGCGCCCGGGCCCAGGCGTCGAGCCGGAGCCGCTCTGCGCTCTCGGGCGTGCGCACCGCGCGCAGCCATTTCTCGACGCCGTCGACGATGCCGTCGCCGATCTTGCGGTCGAAATAGCTCGGAAAGAACCGCCCGGTGCGCTCGCCGACCTTCTCGGCGATGACGCCGCCGAGCGCCTCGAGGGACGGCTCGACGATGTCGATGAGCGCGTCCGCAAGCTCCATGTGCTTGCCGTCCCGGACCAGCGCCTCGACGATCGCATCCATGGTGGCGGCGAGCTCGAGCCGCTTGAGTCCATCTTGCGCCACATCGCGCAGGAAAGCGCGGATGCTCGCGTCGTCGACGGATCGCAGGACGACGGGCACCATCGCCGCAACGCGCTCCGCGACGAAGGCCGCCGCCGCATCGCCGGTCAGCAGCTCGCCCAGTTGAAGCGCCCGGTTCTCGGCGCGCAGGCGCTCGATCAGCACCGGCGGGTCGAGGAACTGGTCCCGCACGAAGCCCGCGATCGACCGGCCGATCTCGTCCTTGCGCGCGGGGATCAGCGCGGTGTGCGGGATCGGCAGGCCGAGCGGCCGCCGGAACAGCGCGGTCACCGCGAACCAATCTGCGAGCCCGCCGACGATCGCGGCCTCGGCGGCGGCGTTGATCAAACGGATCGCGAAGGGTTGATCCGAGGTGAGCGCGGTCGCGATGGCGACCACGACCGCGGCCAGGAGTAGGCCGGTGGCCAGCCGCTTGTTCCGGCGCAGCGCCGCCCGTTTGGCTTCGGCATTGATGATGGAGGGGGCTCGTCCCATCGCGCGAAACTCCCGATTGCGCCCGACCCTGGAAGGATCGCGGTCTCGTCGCCATATAGGCAGGACACCCGACAATAGGGACCCCAGGAGCATGCCGCCACGTGATCCCACCGTCTGGATGTGGGCCGAAGCGCAGCGAATGTTGGAGCGCGCCGAGCGCCTGCAGCAGCGCTTCTTCGAGCCGGTTCGCGCCGGGCGCCAGCCCGCGTGGGAGCCGCCGGTCGATATTTTCGAGGTCGCCGGCGGGCTCTTGATCGAGATCGCGCTGCCGGGCGTGGACCCGGACGGGCTGGAGATCGCCTTTGAGGGCGGCGTCCTTGCCGTCGCGGGCGAGCGGCCACTGCCTTGCGCCACGGAGCCTGCCGTGATCCATCGCCTCGAGATTCCCTACGGCCGCTTCGAGCGCCGGCTCGCGCTCACCGGCGGTCGCTATGAGCTCGCCCGCTATCAACTGACGCATGGCTGCCTTGCGCTTTCGCTGCGCAGGGTCGACTGACGAGAGCACCGCAATGACAGACATCGGTCCGAATTTCCGCGAGGGGCACGCCCCGCCGCAACCGGCGCCGCAACCTGCGCCCGTGGGCAGCACCGACGCGCCGAAGCTGCCCGCCGACGCCATCGTGATCGTGCCCGTGCGAAACACCATCCTGTTCCCGACGGTGGTGATGCCGCTCGCCGTCGGCCGGGCGCGCTCGATCGCAGCGGTTCAACACGCCGTGCGCGCCCAGGCGCCAATCGGCGTCCTGCTCCAGCGCGACCCCGAGACGGCCGATCCCGGCGCCACGGACCTCTACGAGGTCGGCACCGTCGGCATGATCCTCCGCTATGTCACCGCCCAGGACGGCAGCCATCATCTGATCTGCCGTGGCGAGCAGCGCTTCGGCATCGTCGAATTCCTCGAGGGTCATCCATTCCTCGCGGCGCGGGTCGAGCGGATCGCCGAGCCCGATTCGATCGGCACCGAGGTCGAGGCGCGCCTCATGCAACTCAAGGAGCGCGCGCTCGAGGCGCTGACGCTCATCCCGAACGCGCCCGACGAACTCAAGGACACCGTGCGGTCGGTCGACTCGCCAACGATCCTCGCCGACATCGTCGCGAGCTTCCTCGACCTCAAGGTCGAGGAGAAGCAGCAGATCCTCGAGACCGTCGATGCCAAGGCACGGCTCGACCGGGTTCTCTGGTTCCTCGCCTACCGGCTCGAGGTGCTGCGGTTATCCCACGACATCGGCCAGCGCACCCGCGAGTCGATCGAGGGCCGGAACCGCGAGCACTTGTTGCGCGAGCAGTTGAAGACCATCCAGAAGGAGCTCGGCGAGACCGAAGACGAGAGCGCCGAGGCGGCGAAGCTCGCCGAAGCCATCACCAAGGCCAAGATGCCCGAGGAGGTCGAGAAGCACGCGAAGAAGGAGCTCGCGCGGCTCCGGCGCATGTCCGATGCGTCGGGCGAGTCCTCGATGCTGCGCACCTATCTCGAGTGGCTGACCGAGCTCCCGTGGAGCAAGGAGAGCGGCAAGGCGATCGACATCGCGGAGGCGCGCAAGGTCCTGGAGGCCGATCACTACGGCCTCGAGAAGATCAAGCGGCGCATCCTCGAGTACCTCGCCGTGCGCAAGCTCAACCCGACCGGCAAGGCGCCGATCCTCTGCTTCGTGGGGCCGCCGGGCGTGGGCAAGACCTCGCTCGGCCAGAGCATCGCCCGCGCCATGGGCCGCGAGTTTGTCCGCGTGAGCCTCGGCGGGACTCACGATGAGGCGGAGATCCGCGGCCACAGGCGCACCTATATCGGCTCGCTCCCCGGCAACATCATCCAGGCGATCCGCAAGGCGGGCACCCGCGACTGCGTCATGATGCTCGACGAGATCGACAAGCTCGGCCGCGGCATCCAGGGCGATCCATCGTCCGCCCTGCTGGAGGTGCTCGACCCCGCGCAGAACTCGACTTTCCGCGACAACTACCTCGGCGTGCCCTTCGATCTCAGCAAAGTCGTGTTCATCGCCACCGCCAACATGCTCGACACGGTTCCCGGTCCGCTGCTCGATCGCATGGAGGTGATGCAGCTCGCAGGCTACACCATCGCCGAGAAGCTCCAGATCGCCGAGCGCTACCTGGTTCCGCGTCAGCGCGAGGCGAACGGCCTCAAGCCCGAGCAGTCCGAGATCACCGAAGCGGCGCTCCGCACCATCGTCAAGGATTACACGCGCGAGGCCGGCGTCCGGAACCTCGAGCGCGAGATCGGCTCGGTGCTGCGCAATGTCGCGGTCCGTGTCGCCGACGGCTCGATCGAGCGCGCGACCATAGGCGCTGACGATATCGCGGGGATCCTGGGTCCGCGCCGGTTCGAGGCGGAGCAGGTGCAGCGCACCAGCGTGCCTGGTGTAGCGACCGGCCTCGCCTGGACGCCGGTCGGCGGCGACATCCTCTTCATCGAGGCGACCCGGACGCCCGGCAATGGCAAGCTCATCCTCACGGGCCAGCTCGGCGACGTCATGAAGGAGAGCGCGCAGGCGGCGCTCAGCCTCGCGAAGTCGAAGTACCGCGACCTCGGCCTCGATCCGAAGCTCTTTGAGACGAGCGACATCCACGTGCACGTGCCCGCGGGCGCGGTGCCGAAGGACGGGCCCAGCGCCGGCGTCGCCATGTTCACGGCGCTTGCCTCGCTGTTGACCCGCCGGCCCGTGCGGAGCGACCTCGCCATGACCGGTGAGATCAGCCTGCGTGGCCTCGTGCTGCCGGTGGGCGGCATCAAGGAGAAGGTGCTGGCGGCGATGATTGCCGGCATCAAGGTCGTGATGCTGCCCGCGCGCAACCGCAAGGACTGGGACGACATCCCCGAGGAAGCGCGGCAAGCGATGGAGTTCGTCTGGCTCGAGACCGTCGACCAGGCGCTCGCGGCCGCCTTGCAACCGACAGCGGTTAGTGCCGACGCGGCGGCGTGACGCCCGTCCCATGAAAGCCTTCACGCCGCTGTCGCTGATCGCGTTCCTGGTCCTGCTGATCCTGCTGCCGCTGCTGTTCGCGCAGCTGATGGCGGCGAGCCTGGTGAAGCTCGATCTGGCGCCGGGCACGGCGCTCCTCCTGATGATCGGCATCATCGTCGGCAGCGCGATCAATATTCCCGTGAAGCGGATCGACCGCACGCATCCCGCGCCGGCGCATCCCCTGGCGATCCTCGGCCTCGGCGACATGGCACCGCGGATGACGCGGATGCGGCAGCAGACCATCATCGCCGTCAACGTCGGTGGCTGCCTGATCCCGGCGGCGATCGCAGCTTACGAGTTCCTGCATCTCATGAATCTGGGGCCGCGATTCCTCGTCGCCGGCCTCGCCGCCGGCTTCGTGAGCGTCGTGGTCTGCTACCTCGTGGCGCGACCGGTGCCCGGCGTCGGCATCCTCATACCGGGCTTCATTCCGGCACTGGTCGCGGCGCTCTTGGGGCTCGTGCTGGGCGGCGACCAGGCGGCACCAGTCGCTTTCGTCGCGGGCACGCTTGGCCCGCTGATCGGTGCCGACCTCCTGCACCTGCGCGAGGTCGAGGAAAGCAGCGTCGGCATCGCCAGCATCGGCGGCGCCGGCACCTTCGACGGCATCGTGCTCTCAGGGATCATCGCGGCTTATCTGGCTTAAGGCGCCTTCACGGCCGCTGCGCAACTATGTGGAATATGTGCCAGTGCTTCCGCTTGCCGCGCGGCGTCACCGAGTCCGTCTCTTCCTCCTCGAAGAGCTCCACTTTGAGGTCGGCGAGCAAACGCTCCGCCGCGGCGCGGCTCATGTGGGTCATGCCGGGCCGGCCCGCCCAGCCGTCGCGGTCGCCGTAGAGCTGGCCGGAGAAGCGGCCACCGGATTTGAGTGAGGCGACGATGCGCTGCCACAGGTCGGGAAACCGGTCGGGCCGGCAGAGAGGGAGTGAGAAGCTGGCGTTGATGAGGTCCGCTGGGGGCCAGGTTGCGTCCTCGAAGCGCTGGCAGTGGCGGGAGAGCCGTGCGCCCTCGGGCAGGTCGGGACGCTTCTGCAAGCGTTCGATGGCCGCAGGCTCAGCGTCGATTGCCAGGACGGACCAGCCCCGCCGCAGCAGCTCGATCGTGTCTCGGCCGTCGCCGCATCCGAGGTCGACGGCGACGCGCGGCGCGGGCGAGGGCGCGAACTGCGCCAATGCTTCCAGCAGTGTACGCCGGGGCGGCCGATCGGCGGTTGCCGCGTAGTATTCGGCCCAATCCTTGCCGCGGTCCTCGGTGGACATGTCCCGGAGAGTGGAACGGGCATCTCCGTGTTGACAAGGCTTGGGCGGGCGGTAGGGTCGGGCTCACCGAGGGCGCCGGCGGCGCTTTCGAAAGGATCAATCCACAACCTGAAAAGAGCCTCATGCGATTCGAAGCACCCACAACCGTCAACGCCGCGGTGAAATTGCTCGCGGGCAAGGCAGGCGTCGCCCGAGTCCTTGCGGGCGGCACGGATCTTCTGGTCCAGATGCGCACCGACCGGGTGGCGCCGGACCTGATCGTCGACGTGAAGCGCATCCCCGCCATGCGGACGATCACCGCGAAGGCCGGCGCGTTCCGGATCGGCGGCGCGGTCGCGGGCGCCGAGCTCGGCGAGCACAAGGCGCTGAAGAAGGCTTGGCCCGGCGTTGTCGAGGCCGCGAACCTCATCGGCTCGCACCAGATCCAGTCGCGCGCGACGCTTGCGGGCAATCTCTGCAACGCCTCGCCGGCGGCCGACAGCGTGCCGGCAATGGTGGCGGCGGGTGCCTCCGCGGTGATCGCGGGCCCGCGCGGCAAGCGCACCGTTCCGGTCGAGGCTGTGGCGGTCGCTCCCGGCAAGACTTCGCTTAAGCGGGGCGAGATGGTGGAGGCGATCCTGCTGCCGAAGCACCCATCGCGCTCCGGCGACGCCTACCTCCGCTTCATTCCGCGCTCGGAGATGGATATCGCCGTGGTGGGCGTCGGCGTCAGCCTGACGCTCGATACCAAGGGTGTGTGCACGGCGGCGCGGGTGGCGCTCGGCGCGGTGGCCGAGCGGGTGATCCTGGTGCCGGAGGCCGCCAAGGCCCTGATCGGCAGCACGGTCGACGCGGGAGCGCTGGAACGCCTGGCTGCCGCGGCGTCCGCCGCCTGCCGCCCGATCGACGACAAGCGCGGGACGAAAGAGTTCCGCATCAAGGTCGCGGGCGTGCTGGCGCGCCGCGCGGCCGAGATCGCACTGAAGCGCGCGAGGGGGAATTGATGCCCAAGGTTCAGGTTTCCACCACCGTCAACGGCGACGAGGTCTCGTACATCTGCGAGGTCGACGAGACCTTGCTCGACGTGCTGCGCGACCGGCTCAGCTTGACCGGCAGCAAGGAAGGCTGCGGCACCGGCGATTGCGGTGCCTGCAGCGTCATGCTGGACGGTCGGCTCGTCTGCTCGTGCCTGGTGCTGGGCGCCGAGGCCGAGGGCCGCGACGTCCGCACGGTCGAGGGCATCGCCAAGGGCGACAAGCTGCATCCGCTCCAGGAGAAATTCCTGGAATTCGCGGCCTTGCAATGCGGCATCTGCACGCCGGGTTTCCTGATCTCGTCCAAGGCGCTGCTCGACCACAATCCCAACCCGACCGAGACCGAGATCCGTTTCGCGCTTGCCGGCAACCTCTGCCGGTGCACGGGATACGACAAGATCGTGCGCGCGGTGCAAGCCGCCGCCGCCGAGATGAGAAAGGGCTGACCCATGCCGCTCGATGCCAACCTCGATCCGCGCACGCATCAGTTCAAGGTCGTCGGCACCAGGCCGCTCCGGCCCGACGGCGTCGACAAGGTCACGGGACGCGCGAAGTTCGGCGCCGACGCCACCGCCCCGGGCATGCTGGTCGGCAAGGTCCTGCGGAGCCCGCATCCGCACGCGCGGATCCGGTCGATCAACACGGCGAAGGCCGCAAAGCTGCCGGGCGTCAAGGCGATCGTCACCCGCGACGATTTCCCGGAGACCAAAGACGAGAGCCTGAAGGACGTGCTCTACAACGTGATGGCGCGGGAGAAGGCGCTCTATGACGGCCACGCGGTGGCCGCGGTCGCCGCGACCAGCGCCTCGATCGCCCGCAAGGCTCTCAAGCTGATCGAGGTCAAGTACGAGATCCTGCCGCACGTCACGGACGTCGACGCGGCGATGAAGCCGGGTGCGCCGATCCTGCACAAGGACATGATCACCGACGGCGTCGAGCCCGCCCCGACTAAGGCCTCGAACATCGCCGCCAAGTGCGAGTTCGGTCACGGCGATCCCGACGAGGGCTTCAAGCACGCCGATCACGTGATCGAGCGCGTATTCAAGACCGAGGCGACCCACCAGGGCTATATCGAGCCGCATGCGTGCCTTGCGAGCGTCGGCACCGACGGCTCGGGCGAGCTCTGGGTCTGCACCCAGGGCCATTTCATGGTGCGCGACACCTGCGCAGCGCTCCTCGGCATGGACGTGTCGCGGCTCCGCGTGACGGCGTCGGAGATCGGCGGCGGCTTCGGGGGCAAGACCACGGTCTTCATCGAGCCGGTGGCGCTCGCGCTCTCGCGCAAGGCCGGCAAGCCCGTGAAAGTGGTCATGAGCCGCGAGGAGGTGTTCCGCGCCTCGGGCCCGACCTCCAGCACGAGCATGACCGTGAAGATCGGCATCAACAAAGCGGGCCGCATCACCGGCGCCTTCGCGGAGCTGCGCTTCCAGGGCGGCGCTTTCACGGGATCGCCGGTGGTGCTGGGCGCGATGTCGGCCTTCGCCTGCTACGACCTCGAGCACGTCAAGGTCGTGGGCTACGACGTCGTGACCAATCGGCCGAAGCAGGCGGCCTATCGCGCACCGGGCGCGCCCATGGTGGCCTTCGCGGTCGAGAGCGTGCTCGACGAGCTCGCGGCCCGGATCGGCATGGACCCGATCGCGCTCCGTCTCAAGAACGCCGCCAAGGAAGGCACCAAGTCCTCCTACGGCCCCACGTTCAACCGCATCGGCCTCATCGATTGCCTCGAGGCCGCGCGGAAGCATGCGAACTACAAGGTGCCACTCGGGCCCAACCAGGGCCGCGGGGTGTCCGCCGGTTTCTGGTTCAACTTCGGCGGCCAGACCTGCGTCTCGCTCAATGTGAACATCGACGGCACGGTGGCACTGGTGGTCGGCACGCCCGACATCGGCGGCTCCCGCGCCTCCATGTGCCTGATGGCGGCGGAGGAGCTCGGCATCCCCTATGATCGCGTGCGGGCGATCGTCGCCGACACCAGCTCGCTCGGCTACAACGACATCTCCGAGGGCAGCCGCGTCACCTTCTCGACCGGCCTCGCCACCATCAAGGCCACGCGTGATGCCGTGACCAAGCTCTGCGCGCGCGCCGCGAAGATCTGGGGCATCCCGGCGGATGCCGTCACCTGGGAGAACGGCTACGCCAAGCCCTCGGGCCCGAACGCCGGCAATTTCGAGCCGCTGTCGCTCGAGGATCTTGCCAAGAAAGCCGCCAAGACCGGCGGTCCCATCGCCGGCCACTACGAGGTGAATGCCGACGGCGCCGGCGTCAGCTTCGCGGTCCACCTCTGCGACGCCGAGGTCGATCCCGAGACCGGCCGCGTCCAGATCAAGCGCTACACGGTGGTGCAAGACGCCGGCAAGGCGATCCACCCGAGCTACGTCGAGGGTCAATACCAAGGCGGCGCCGTTCAGGGCATCGGCTGGGCGATCAACGAGGAGTACATCTACGGCAAGGACGGTCGGCTGCAGAATCCGGGCTTCCTCGACTACCGGATTCCCGTGGCCTCGGACCTGCCGATGATCGACACCGTGATCGTCGAGGTGCCGAACCCCGGCCATCCCTATGGCGTACGCGGCGTTGGCGAGACCTCGATCGTGCCGCCGCTCGCGGCGATCGCCAACGCCGTCTCCAACGCCGCGGGCGTGCGGATGACGCATCTGCCGATGTCGCCGCCGAACGTGCTCAAGGCGATCGACGGCGCCAAGGGCCGAGGCGCACGGCGCTGATGGTCCAGGTCACGCTCTCGGGCCCGCTCAAAACGGCGGCCGGCGGGCGTGCCTCGGTCGAGGTCGAGGCCGCGACCATCCATCAACTGCTCATGCGCCTGGAGAAGGACATTCCGAAGCTGAAACCGTTGATCGAGCGCGGCGTCGCCGTGGCGATCGACGGCCAGATCTACCGCGACGACTGGCTCCGCCCGATCCCGCCCGGGAGCGAGGTCGTGCTCCTGCCGAGGATGGCGGGCGGGTAGTAGCTACCCGCTCGCCTCTCGCGTCTTCTTCAGCAGCTTCGCCATACCGCCGATCCAGCGGTCGTAGTTCTCGGTCTTGCGCCGCATGTAGGTCTCGACCTCCGGGTGCGGCAGGATCAGGAAGCTCTCGCGCTCGATGCCCGCGCTCGCTGCGGCGGCCACATCCTCGGCGGTGAGCACGCCGTCGAGGGACGCGGGGTTTTTCGGCAGCGAGCGGAGCATCGCGGTGTCGACACCCTGCGGGCAGAGGATCGAGACCCGGATGTTGTCGGCGCGGTGTGCGATCGCGAGGCTCTCGGCGAAGCCAACCGCCGCGTGCTTGGTGGTCGAATAGGTGGCGCTGCCGATCTGCGAGAGCAGGCCCGCGGCGGAGACCGTGATCAGGAAATACCCGCCGCCGCGCGCCTTCATGCGTGGCACCAAAGCGCGGGCGGCATAGACGTGAGACATGACGTTGACGGCCCAGCTCCGCTCCCAACCCACGTCGGAGGCACCGGCGACGTTGTCACCGTGGATGTCGAAGTCGGCAGCGATGCCGGCGTTCGAGCAGAAGAGACCGATCGGGCCGAAGCGCCGCTCGGTCTCCTCGATCACGGCCGCCACGTCGCTGTCGTTGCCGACGTCGCAGCGCAGACCGAGGCCGCCGATCTCCTTCGCGACCGCCGCCGCGCCCACGCCGTCGATGTCCGCGACGACGACGGCCGTCGCGCCGTCACGGTGGAAGTGCTCCGCAAGCGCACGGCCGATGCCACCGGCACCGCCGGTGACGACGACGACCTGGCCGGCAGCGCGCATCGCGAGCCTAGCGCGCCTCGGTCCAACTCTCGGAGAAGGCGAGCGCGCAGTTGCTGAAGGGTCGGCCTTCGCGCTGCCGCGGCCAAGGCTGGCCCGCCGCCTCGACGCCGTTTCGGCTGAGCCGCGCGCCGAGGGCCGGCACCAGGACCGTGCAGACGCCGTAGGGGCGATCGGGCGTGGCGTTGGGCTGCGTGTGGATCAGCAACGGATCGCCCATGCGATGCCAGGTAAGCGCGATCTCCTCGCCGTGCGCTGCCACACGCTCGATCCAGAAGTCGCGATAGTCGCCGGATTTGGAGAAGGCGGCGTCGGTCACCGGGATCGACGTGTCCTTGAGCTCGGCATTGAGCATGCCCTGCACCGTCGACTGCAGCCAGCGCGTCATCGCGATGTTGTCGGAATAGATGCGCCAGCGGTTATTCGTGAGCTCGCTCTTGAGATAGAGCACGTGGCCAGGCCCCGCCGGACAAAAGATGATGCGCCAGAAGCTCGCATCGGTCTTGTTGGGATCGCCGTCGCGCTCGCTGAGGCGAATGAACGGGTTCTCGCCCGTGAGGATCACGCGGTTGGCATCGGCAACGCTCATCGTCCTTCCTCCCAAAATGTCTGTCGGCGTCGATGGTGCTCCCGAGCCGCGCCTATGACAACATGCCGGCAACGCAAGTCTGGGTGGAGTGGGATGATGAGGTCCGGCGAGACGACTGCTTCGGAGATCTTTTACCGTCTCGTCGCGGAGCGTCGATCGATCCGCCGCTACGAGCCGAGCGCCGTGCCGCCCGAGACCCTCGATCGCATCCTGGCCGCGGCGCGCTGGGCGCCATCGGCACACAATCGGCAGCCTTGGCGCTTCGCGATCCTGACGCCGCTCCATTGGAAAGACCGGCTCGCGCGCGCCATGGGTGACCGGCTGCGGCGCGACCGCATGGCGGACGGCGACCCCGTCGCCGCGATCGAGCAGGACGTCGCGCGCTCCTATGCGCGGATCACGGGTGCGCCGGTGGTGATCGTGGTGGCGCTCGACATGGCCGACATGGACCGCTACCGCGACGGCCGCCAGGGCGCGGAGCGCACGATGGCGGTACAGAGCACCGCAATGGCGACCCAGAACCTGCTGCTGGCCGCCCATGCCGAGGGCTTGGGCGCCTGCTGGATGTGCGCGCCGCTCTTCTGTCCGGAGGTCGTCACCGAGGCGCTGGCGCTACCGGCGGGATGGGAACCGCAGGCCATCGTGACTCTTGGCAAGGCCGCGGGTCCAGGCAAGCCCGCGACGCGCCGGCCGGTCGGAGAGATCACGTGGCGGCCGGCGACCTAGCGAGCTGAGGCAGGTATCGAGCTTTCCGCCGATTGATCTTGGGCCGATAATCGATGTGAAACCTGGAAGCGCACGTTCAGGTTTCGAGCACTCGCCGGAGCAACATGTCGTTCGACGACCTTCCGACCTTACCGCGCCTGATACACCCCGATGGCAATCGCTATGTCGAGCGGATCATGCGGCTTGGCCGTCTCGCTCAGGAGAAAACGCCATGCGTGCTCGACCAGTCCTACGGTTCCGATTACTGGCAGCGGCTCGACGTTTATCTCCCGACGACAACTTCCCGATCGAGCCTGCCGGTGTTCTGCTCTCTTCCGGGCGGCGCGTGGATGAACGGCTGTAAGGAGTGGCTCGCTTTCATGGCGCCGGTGCTCACAAGCGTGCCGGCCGTGTTCGTGGCGCTTTCTTACCGTCATGCACCGGTCGCAAGGTTTCCGGCGCAGCTCGACGACACGCTCGACGGCTTGACCTGGGTGTATCGGAATATCGCCCGCTGGCACGGCGACCCCAGCCGCATGTACCTGAGTGGTCATTCCGCCGGCGGTCATCTTGCCGCGCTTGCCACATTGCGGCGCGATGCGCTCGCGGCTCATGAGCTTCCGCCCGATCTTATTCGAGCCTGCTTGCCGATCAGCGCCCCGTTCGACCTCGCGAGCGATGATCCCGTCCGTCGCCAGAAGGTCGGGGCCTTTCTCGAATCCCCGGAGGACGTAACGGCAGCAAGCCCGATTGCTCATGTCAAAGGCAACCGCACGCCTTTCACCATCACCTACGGGACCGAGGATTTGCCCGAGCTCGTGCCGCAGGCGATGCAGATGATCGAGGCACTGAAAAGCGCGGGGACATCCGTCGAGCCTCTGGTGCTCGAGGGATGCAATCACTTCAAGACACACGAGGACTGCGCTCTGGCGGATGGTCCTTGGATGCGCAAGGTCAGCGCCCTGTTGCGCGGCAGCTGATCGTGATTTGCTGTATTCAAATTCACTGAGGAGCACACATGGCCCGACTTCGGCACTTCGCGATCGTAGTCCGCGATCTCGACCAGTCCGCTCGGTTCTACGAAGGCGTTTTCGACCTAAAGCGAGTTGGGCGCGAGGATCTCGAATTCGCCTCGGCCATCTATCTGAGCGACGGCGTGATCAATCTGGCGCTCCTCAACTACCGAGGCGAGCGAGGCTCCGGCCTCAAGGACGCCAAGAGCTTCGTCGGCGCCCATCACTTCGGGTTCCAGGTCGACAACATCGCCGAGACGCAACAGCGCATCGAGGCGGCAGGCGGTCGGTTCTTCTTCGATCTCGGCGAGGATCAGGAGAAAGAGAACTTCGAGCGCAAGTTCAAGGATCCCGATGGGATCATCTTCGACATATCCCGAAAGGGATGGCTCGGCACGTCCGATTGATCAGGGCACCGCGGCGACCGCCGAGATCTCGATCAGCAACTCCGGCATCGCGAGCTTGGCGATCTCGACGATCGCGCTCGATGGACCGTTCGACGGGAAGTACTGCATGCGAATGTCGGTGATGCGGTCGAGGAAGCTCATGTCGGTAACGTAGACCGTGACGCTCACGACATCCTGCATGTCGGCGCCGTTGGCGCGCAGGATCGTCCGGATATTCTCGAGCACTTGCACGGTCTGCGCGCGAACGTCGCCCTTGCCGACGAGGCGCCCCTCGGGATCGAGCGCCACCTGTCCCGAGATGAAGAGGAGCGGTCCCGCGCTCACCCGCACGCTGTTCGAGTAATACCCTCTGATCGGCTTCGCGACGCCCGCAGGGTTGGACGCAACTTTGCGACCTTCGCTCATGATGCCTCCTTGCGGGTCCGGCGGTCCGTGCCGTGAATGTGGTCGAGCGATTTCTCGATCGCATCGATAATGCCGAGGTAGCCGGTGCAGCGGCAGAGATTGCCGCTGAGCTCCATGCGAATGCGCGCTCGGTCCGCGTGCGGAAGCCGATTCGCGATGTCGTAGGCTGTCGCGAGCATGCCCGGCGTGCAGAAGCCGCACTGAAGGGCGTGGCACTCCTTGAAGAAGCGGCGGATCGCAGTCATCACCGCGTCACCTTCATAGCCTTCGACCGTCCGCACCTCGCGGCCGTCGGCACTCACCGCGAGCATGAGGCACGAGCGCATAGGACGCCCGTCGATCAGCACGGTGCAGGCACCGCAGACACCATGCTCGCATCCAAGATGCGTTCCGGTAAGGCGCTCGTGCTCGCGGATGAAGTCGCCCAGCGAGGTGCGGGGCTCGACATCGCCCACGGTCTCGACGCCGTTTAGCTTGAGTGTGACCTTCATGACGCGATCGCCTCTCGCGCGGCGCGCGACACGCAGGCGAGGTGGATGGCCCGATCCTCGGGCGAGAATTGGGCATCGACTCCATGCTGCGCCAAGTCAGCGTCCAATCCCGTCGCGATCGCGGCGTGCTGGTCGCTCGACCAGGCGCGGATGCCGGCAATGGCGCGCCCCGTCTCGGACAGCACGATGGGAACTTGACTGCGGCCGGCCAGAACGGCCTGCGCCACCGCGCCATTCTTGTGAATCACCACCACCGCCAGGGATTCCGCGAAGTCCCCGGGCTTGGCAGCGATCTTGTAGTGGCCCCAGCGCGGGGCATTCGCGGCGCGAGGGATCCGGATGGCCTCGATCATTTCGTCGGGCTCGAGCACGGTCGCGAGGACGCCGGTCGCGAAGTCGGCGGCCGGGATGCGCCGGCGGCCGCGCGCGCTCGCGATGTCGAGCTCGGCGCCCAGCGCGATCATGACCGGCGGCCAATCCGCGGCCGGGTCCGCATGGGCGAGGCTGCCGCCGATCGTGCCGCGGTTCCGGACCGCGCGATAGGCGATGCCCGCCGCCACGCGCCGCAGCATCCCGCCGGCGGCGTCGGGAACCCGGCCGTCCTCGATGTCCGCGTGACAGACGCCGGCACCGATCACCAGCGCGCCGTCCGTCGTCTCGACCCGCTGCAGCTCGCGGAGCCGGCCAATGTCGATTACCAGCTCGGGAGTCGCGAGGCGAAGGTTGAGCATAGGGCCGAGCGACTGACCGCCCGCGAGGAGGCGGCCGCGCCCCGCGTTGTCCCCGAGCAGCCGCAGGGCCTCGTCGAGCGAGCCCGGCCGCGCATAGTCGAATCCTGCGGGCTTCATCGGCGCTCCCGCGCGGCGCGGATCGCCGCCAGCACGCGCTTCGGGGTCATCGGCGTCTCTAGGATCTCGGCGCCGAGCGGACAGAGCGCGTCGTTCACCGCATTGGCGATCGCCGCGGGCGGCCCGATCGCGCCGGATTCGCCAACGCCCTTCATGCCGAACTCGGAGAATGGCGACGGCGTCTCCATGTGAGCGATGCGAACGTCGGGGATGGATGAGGCGCCAGGCACGTGATAATCCGCCAGTGTCGCCGAGAGCGGCTGACCGCGCTCGTCATAGACCGATTCTTCGAGGAGCGCGTTCCCGATGCCGCCCGCTAGCCCGCCGATGATCTGGCCCTCGACCAGGAGCGGGTTCACCATCCGCCCGCAGTCCTCGACGATGACGTAGTCGAGAATTTCCACGGCGCCCGTATCGGTATCGACCGCCACCACCACGCCGTGGGCGGAGTAGGAGAACACGCCTCCGTCGACCGCCTTGTAGCCGGCGACCGCCGTCAGCCCCTGCGGATCGACGTTGGGCGGCAGTTCTTCCGGGTGGTGGTACCAGGCGCGGCCGATCTCCGCGAAGGAGACGCTGCCCTTGGGGCCGAAGACGCGCCCGTCGCGCACCTCCACCTCGGAGTCCTTGGCCTGGAGCAGATGCGCGCCGATCCGCGCGATCGGCGCCTTCAACTGCTTGCACGCCGTGGCAACGGCACCGCCGCCGGAGACCGTGCTCCGCGACGTGTAGGTTCCGGTCCCCGCGGTGGAGATGGAGGTATCGCCGTAGCGCAGCGTTACCTTCTCTGGATCGATACCGAGGATCTCGGATGCGATCTGCGCGAAGATCGTCTCGTGGCCTTGCCCATGGGAATGCACGCCCACGTCGACCACGAGTTCGCCGTCGCCGGTGAGGCGCGCGGTTGCGGGCTCGAGGCCGGGAACCAGCTCGATGCCCCAGGCCGAATAGCCGAAGGGCCCGGTGCCGTAGGCGGTCTGCTCGTAGAAGGCCGCGAAGCCGAGGCCGATGCGCCGGCCATCGGGCTCGCCCCGGCGCTGCCGCGCGCGCACCGCCGTGACGTCGATCATCTGGACCGCCCGCCGCATGGCCTCGGGATAATCGCCGCTGTCGAGCAGCTTCTTCGAGACCGTGCGATAGGGCATCTGCTCCGGACGCACGAGATTCCGCAGGCGTATCTCATGCGGCTCGCAGCCGACCGCGAGAGCGAGTGCGTCCATCAGGGTCTCGTGCGCGAAGCAGACACCCGGCCGGGCGACGCCGCGGTAGGGCTGCACCGGCGGTTTGTTGCTGGCGACGGTCATGGCGCGCGCCCGCACCGCCTGCACGTCGTAGGGACCCTGCATGTTGCTGGGTGCCGTGCCCGCCTCGATTCCCGCGGGCCAGGGCCAAGGCGAATAGGCGCCGGTATCGCACCAGGCCTCGCAATCGATGCCCAGCAGCTTGCCCTCGGCATTCGCGTAGCCGGTGATGCGATACCAGTGGTCGCGGCAATTCGCGTCGCAGACCAGGTGCTCGTACCGGTCCTGGATCCAACGGACGGGCCGGCCGAGGTGGAGCGCCGCCCAGGTGACCGCGACCGTCTCGCCGTCCAGGAACGTCTTGAGCCCGAACGCGCCGCCCACGTCCGGCGAGATCACGCGCAGCCGGCGCTGGCTGATGCCGAGGAAACTCGACAAGCCGATCTGCGCAGGTACGGGAACCTGGGTAGACACGTAGACGGTTACCTCGTCCGTGCGGCGATCGTGCGAGGCGAGGCACGCGCGCCCCTCGAGCGGCATCGGCGTCTGCCGGTTCATCCGGCACTCGCGGGTGACGACGTGCTTGGCGGCTTTCGTCGCGGCCTCGAAATCGCCGACATCGAACCGCATCTCGCAAAAAACGTTGTCGGTCCATTCGTCGTGGACCCGCGGCGAGCCGGGCTCGACCGCCCGCTTCATGTCCATGACCGCGTCGAGCGGCTCGTACTCGACCTCGATGTCCCGCAGCAGGTCCTCCGCCGCCGCCGGGCTCTCCGCCACGGCCATCGCGACGGCCTCGCCGGCGTAGCGGACCTTGCCGACGGCGAGCACCGGGAAGTCCGCGCCCTTGAAGCCCGGGAAGTTCGGGCTGGAGCGGATCGGCTTCACGCCCTCGAGGTCGGCGGCGAAAAAGACCCGCGCCTCGCGGCCGCGAGGCTTGCGCGTGGATTTGATCCGCGCGTGGGCATGCGGGCTTCGCAGGAACACGGCATGCAGCATGCCCGGCAGCGCGATATCGGAGACGTACTGCCCGCGGCCGTAGAGGAAGCGCTCGTCCTCCTTGCGTCGCAGTCGCTCTCCAACGCCAGCCTTCGCCATCTCCACCGCTCCAGGAAGAGGATCAAGGCGAGGCTAAGGTGCTTTCTTGTGCGAGTCTATGCGCGGTGCGGGCCATGCGAGGCGCGCTCGTTCAGCAGCGTCGTCTCCAGCCGGATACAGTCGCCGCGATAGATGATGTCGGCGACATAGATCGCGAAGCCGCGGCGGTCGACCACGACGCAGCGCGCCTCGGCGGTGGGCGCGTTGAGGGGCACGCCCAGGAGACCCGCGATCTCCGGATCGGCGCTGCCGATCACCAGCGTCTGCCGCGCGCTCGCGATCTTGACGCCTTTCAACTCCGCGACGATCGGGAGTGCGGCGTGGCGGCGAAACGCCGCCGGGTCGCGCTGGTAGATCTCCTTCGCGAGCTGCACGTTCACCACGGAATAGGCCCGCTCGCCCCGATACTGCACGCTGCGCAGGAACACGTACTCGGCGGCGGGCTCACCCTCGTCGGGCCCGAGCCGCGGCGGCGGCATGGGCGCGCCCACCGGCATGAATTTGGGCACGTTGTGCTTCAGTGTCCCCACCAGCGAGGACCAGCTGGTGTCGAGCTTCAGCCAGCGGGTGTCCTCGACATCGGCCGCGACAAAGGTGCCGCGGCCCTGCTGCCGGCGCACGAGACCGTCCTTCTCCAGGAGCTCGACCGCCTGGCGGACGGTGACGCGAGCGACGCCGAACTCCGCCTGCAAATCCTCGAGGGTCGAGATCTTCTGCCCCGCAGCCCAGAGACCGCTCTCGATGCGCCGCCGCAGCTCCGCCGCCACCTGGATATAGAGCGGCACCGCGCTCAGCCGCAGCGTCTTCGCGAGCTCGCTCATGGTATGCCCTCCTCCCTCGCCATCACGCGTCGTCGAACACCACGCCGCTGATCAGATTCATGTCGAAGAGCCGCGCCGCATCGAGCCCGCCCACGGGCTTGACGGGCGCGAGCCGCGCGACAAGCACCTCGAACTCGGCCTCGGCCTCACGGCGCAACCGCTCCGCCTCGGGGACGTCGACCGCCGCGAACCGGATGGGATCGCCGGGCTTGCGGCGGCCCACCACGGGAATGTCCGCCGCGATCACCGTCGCGATCTTGGGATAGCCGCCGGTGGTCTGGTGGTCCACGAGCAGCAGGATCGGCTGGCCCGAGCCCGGAACCTGGATCGCGCCGGTGGCGATGCCGTCTGAGACGATGTTGTAGCTGTCGCGATGCGCGAGGGTCGGCCCGTCCAGCCGCATGCCCATCCGATCAGCGTGCTTCGATACCGAGAATTGCTCTCTGACGAGGCGCTCGAGCGCGGCATCGGTGAAGTAGTCCTGTTGCGGGCCGAGCACGAGGCGGATCGGCTGCTCGCGTGTCGAGGGCGGCGGCTCGGCCAGGCCCAGCTCAGCGCGATCGCTGGCGTGATCGCGCACGAGCGGCACCAGGTCGCCGGCTTGCAGCGCGCGCCCTTCAAAACCGCCGAAGCCGCCGCGGGCATAGGTCGAGGCGCTGCCGAGACAGGGCTCGACCGCGAAGCCGCCTTCGACCGCGAGATAGCAGCAGGCGGCATCGCCGAGCCCGCTCACGCGGAAAACCTGATTGCGGTGGAGCACCATGCTGCGCCAGCCGCCGAGGCTCAGCGGGCGATCACCGAGTAGCTCGATCTCCGCCTCGCCGCCGGCAACCGCCACGCGTACGGAGTCCGCCTGAACCTCGAGCGTCGGCCCATGGAAGAGGATCTCGAGCGTCGGCGCGTTATCGGCGTTGCCAGCCAGGCGATTGGCGAACCGGTGGCCGAACGCGTCGAGCGCGCCCGACACCGGCACGCCCGAGGCCTGGTAGCCGTACCGGCCGAGGTCCTGAACCGTCGTGTGCAGGCCCGCCGCCACGACCTTGAGCGCCGAGGTCATGCTGCGAGCTCCGTCGACTCCACACGATAGTCGCGCCGCTCTGTCGCGGCCCGGATCTGCGCGAAGGCCCGCGCATCGATGGGCTCGAATTCGACGGCGTCGCCGGGCGCGAACAGCGCGGGCGGCTCCGCGTGCACGTCGAACAGCTGGATTGGCGTGGTTCCGATGAGATGCCAACCGCCGGGGCTGTCGAGGGGATAGATCGCGGTCTGGGTAGTGGCGATCGAAACCGACCCCGGCGGCACGTGGATGCGCGGATCGACGCGGCGCGGCAAGACGAGCGCGTCGGCGAGGTCGCCCATATAGGGAAAGCCCGGCACGAAGCCGATCATGTAGACATGGTAGCGCGTGCCAGCGTGGAGTCTCACGACCTCGTCCGTCGCGAGCTTGGTCGCGCGAGCGACGCTCTCGAGATCGGGCGCGAAATCCCGCTCGTAGCAAATCGGCACGCGCCAGAGGCGCCGCTTGCGGTCGAATACGGACTGGCTCGCCAGGGCCTTTTCGATAGCGGCGATGAGGTCTTGCGCGCTGGTTCGCAGGGGGTCGTAGTGCACCATGAGCGAGCGGAAGGTCGGCACGACCTCGACCACGCCCGCGATCGCGAGCGCGCGGACCCGGTCTCCGAGCGCCAGCACCTGGTCGCTGATGGCGCGATCTGCCCGGTCGCCGAACTCGACGATGACCGCGCTGTCGGCGCTCGCCAGGAACTTGACCGCCACCCCGGGGAAAACCTCGGTGCCAGACCGCCGGGCTCGACAGGCCCCACCGATCCGAGCACGCTAAGTCGTTGAATAGATGTGCTCTGAGGGACTATCGTATCATCGTCTGGAACTTGATACCATAGGCCCAGGCGCGCCAGAGGGAATGAGGAGACTGCCATGGCCAATCAGGTCAATTTGAACGCCGACATGGGCGAGAGCTTCGGGGCCTTCAAGATCGGCAACGACGACGCGCTCCTGGACATCATCAAGTCCGCGAGCATCGCGTGCGGCTTTCACGCGGGCGACCCCAACACCATGCACCGGGTGGTGACCCAGGCGAAGGAGAAGGGCGTCAGCATCGGCGTCCATCCCGGCTTCAACGACCTCTGGGGCTTCGGTCGGCGGCGCATCGACATGAACAACCGCGACCTCGAATACATGGTCGCCTACCAGATCGGCGCGCTCCAAGGCATGGCCGCCTATGCCGGCACGAAGGTCACGCATCTGAAGCCCCACGGCTCCCTCAACAACATGGCGGCGGAGGACCTCGATATCGCGCTCGCGATCGGACGCGCGATCAAGACCCTCGATCGAAATATAATCTATGTGGCGCTCGCGGGTTCGGAGATGGAGAACGCGGCGCTCAAGCTCGAGCTGCCGCTGGCGCGCGAAGGGTTCTGCGACCGCCTCTACGACGACGACGGCAATCTCACCTCGCGCAAGATCCCGGGCGCCGTCCTGCATGAAGCCGAGGAGATCAAGAACCGCGTCGTCCGCATGGTGCTCGACGAGGAGATCATCTCGCGCAACGGCAAGCACCTGAAGCGCAAGATCGACAGCCTCTGCGTCCACGGCGACGAGCCGACCGCGGTCATCGCGGCACGCGGCGTGCGCCAGGGGCTCGAGGCTGCGGGCGTGCGCGTGCTGCCGCTCACGGAGATGAAGCTCACCTGAGCCCATGACCGCCCCGCTTCCCGTCATCGGCATCCTCGGCGGCACCGGCGCGCTCGGCAAAGGCCTCGCGATCCGCTGGGCTGCCGCCGGCTACCCGCTCGTGATCGGCTCGCGCGAGGCCGCCAAGGCCGAGGCCGCGGCGGGCTCGATCGCGGCGGGCGCGGGTGCCGTGGCAGTGCGGGGCATGGACAACGCCGCGGCGGCCCAAGTCGCGGAGATCGCGGTGGTGACGGTCCCCTTCGCCAATCATATGGCGATCCTGCGGGACGTGCGCGCCGCGCTCTCGGGAAAGATCCTGATCGACACCACGGTGCCGCTGGTGCCGCCGAAGGTCGCGACCGTGCAACTTCCGCCGGAAGGCTCGGCGGCGGTGGCGGCACAACGGTTCCTCGGTGCCTCAGTGCGTGTGGTCTCCGCGTTTCAGAACGTGGCAGCGCACAAGCTGCAGGCCGGCGAGTCCATCGATTGCGACGTGCTCGTGTGCGGCGATGACAAGGCGGCGCGAGAGGCCGTGATCGGCCTCGCCAAGGCGGTCGGGCTGCGCGGCATCGATGCCGGCCCGCTCGCGAACTCGGCCGCGGCGGAGGCTTTGACATCGATCCTGATCGGCATAAATCGGCGCTACAAGGTGGACGGCGCCGGGATCAGAATCACCGGAGATTTCGGCGCTCCCGGCGCGTGACGAGGAGTGCAGGCATGGCTGTGGTGCAGGTCGCCTTGATCGCCCTTCCCGGCATCCCCATGGTCGAGCCCGGCGACGATCTCGCGGCGATCCTGATCGAGGGCATCGAGGCGGCGCAACATCGGCCGCGCGATCGGGATGTGCTGGTCGTCGCTCAGAAGATCGTCTCGAAGTCCGAGGGCCGCTATCGCCGGCTCGACGAGGTGACGCCCTCGCCCCGCGCCGAGCAGATCGCGCGCGAGAGCCACAAAGATCCGCGTCTCATCGAGGTGATCCTCTCCGAGTCGCGCGAGGTGATCCGCTGCAAGCGCGACGTGGTGATCACCGAGCACCGCTTGGGCTTTGTCATGGCCAATGCGGGCGTCGACCAATCCAACGTCGATCACGAGGGCGGCGAGCGCGTGCTGCTCCTGCCAGCCGACCCCGACGGAAGCTGCCGCGCCCTCAAGCAGCGGCTCGATGCGCATTTCGGCGTGTCGCTCGGCGTCATCATCAACGACAGCTTCGGCCGCGCATGGCGGAACGGGGTGGTCGGCGTGGCGCTGGGCGCCGCCGGCCTGCCCTCTCTTGTCGACATGGTCGGCGAGACCGACCTCTTCGGGCGCAAGCTGCGGGTGACCCAGGTGGCACTCGCGGACGAGATCGCCGCCGCCGCCTCGCTGGTCATGGGCCAGGCCGCGGAGCGGCAGCCGGCGGTGCTGGTGCAGGGCCTCGACTGGGGCAACCGCGCCGAAACTCCAGCGCAGGCCCTGTTGCGACCCAAGGAGCTCGATCTCTTCCGATGAGCTCGTCCAAGATCCTCGCGGTCTGCGGCGGTGTCGGCGGCGCCAAGCTCGCGCTCGGCCTTTATCGCATGCTGCCCGCTCGTGACCTCGTGCTCTGCGTCAACACCGGCGACGATTTCGAGCATCTGGGCCTGCACGTCTCACCCGATCTCGACACCGTCATGTACACCCTCGCGGACCTCGAGAATCCCGAGACTGGGTGGGGACGCCGCGGCGAGACCTGGACCTTCATGCGGGCGCTCGAGACGCTCGGCGGCAAGACTTGGTTCCGGCTCGGCGACGGCGACCTCGCGACCCATGTCGAGCGAACCTGCCGGCTGCGCGGCGGCGAGACGCTGAGCGCGGTCACCGCCGACCTCGCCCGCCGGCTCGGTATCACGGCAGAGCTCTTGCCCATGAGCGACAACCCCGTGCGCACCATGGTCGAGACGGTCGAGGGCACCCTGTCCTTCCAGCGCTACTTCGTCGCGCGCCGCTGCGAGCCGGCGGTGCGCGGAATTGCGTTCGAGGGCGCCGACCGCGCCGTGCCGAACTCCGAGATCATCGCCGCGCTCGGATCGCCCGATCTCCGCGCCGTGGTGATCTGCCCGTCGAATCCCTATTTGAGCGTCGACCCGATCCTGGCGATGCCGTCGCTCCGGCAGGCTCTCGCGGCGTGCGCGGCACCGGTGGTTGCGGTCTCGCCGGTAATCGGTGGTCGGGCCGTCAAGGGACCCACTGCCAAGATCATGAGCGAGCTCGGCATACCGCTGACGCAAACCTCGATTGCCCGTCACTATGACGATCTCATCGACGGACTCGTGATAGACCAAAGCGACCAGTCGGAGGCCGCGAGCTTGTCGATGCCCGTGAGGACGACCCGGACACTCATGACCTCGCTCGAGGACCGCGAGCATCTCGCGCGCGAGACGCTCGACTTCGCGGCGAGCCTCGACCGGTGCGCGCGAGCACGGACGGAGGCTCGGCGTGCGCCCTGATCGCCTCTGGGCGGTGGTGCCCGCGAAGGATCTGGCGCAGGCCAAGCAGCGCCTCGCCGGCGTCTTGACGCCCGAGGAGCGGCAAGGCCTCGCGCAGGCCATGCTCGAGGATGTCCTGACCTCGCTCGCCGGCGTGCTTGCTCTTGCCGGTACCATCGTGGTCACGCGCGAGGCCGCACTCGCCGCGATCGCCCGATCGTTCGACGCGCATGTGATCGCCGACCTGCGTCATGAGGGACCGAGCGCCGCGATCATGCTGGCGGCGAATGAGCTCGCGGCGGAAGGAGCGGCCGGAATGCTCGCGATTCCCGCGGACGTGCCGCTTGCGAGCGCGGCCGAGATCGGCGAGATCGCCTCGGTCGCAACGGCACGTCCCGCCGTCACGCTGGTGCCCGCACTCGCGGACATGGGCACCAATGCGATCGCACTCACGCCCAGCGACGCGATCCCAATCCGCTTCGGCAAGCAGAGCTTTTTTCAGCACCTCGAGGCGGCCCTGGAGCGCGGCCTCACGCCGCGCATCCTTCGGCTACCCGGCATTGGCCTCGATATCGACCGGCCCGAAGACCTCGCGGCATTTATGGCGCGCCGCTCGGACACTCGGAGCCGTGCGTTTCTCGAGCAACGCAGCGTGATGGATCGGCTGCTCGACGGCACGGGCACGGTGCGTCCTTCGACTCGCGCGCTCACGCGCGCGGCTCAGGATGAGGGAGATTAAGTGATGGCAACAAGAAAATACCCTCTTCCTGAGCCGCCGCCGGAGGCGGCGAGTCGAAGGACGCAGGACCTCGACCCAGCGGGCGCTCGTCTCACGCCGGCGGAAGCGCTGGGGCTCTCCGAGCAGATCGACCTACCCTCCTTGATGGAAAAAGCGGCCCGCCTCCGAGACCTCGGTCACGGGAATGTCGTCTCCTATTCGCGCAAAGTGTTCATCCCGCTGACGCAACTCTGCCGCGATGTCTGCCACTACTGCACCTTTGCGCACCCGCCGCGGCGGGGCGAGCGGGCTTTTCTCACGCGAGACGAGGTGCTCGCGATCGCCCGCGCGG
>DATEGF010000373.1:0-2524 GCA_035280245.1 Allostellaceae bacterium | reverse complement strand
AATCCGCAGCATTACCTCGCTGACGTGCTCGCCCGCATCGCCGATCATCCGGCGCGGCGCATCGCCGTGTCGGGGGCGGAGTGATTCTCCCCAGAAGCGCCGTTTGAAAATTCCCCAGGTGTGTCGTCGGGGCTCCCGGGGCGCGCCCCGGGAGGCCCGGCGGCGCGCCGATCGCCGATGACCCGAATGATCCCTCCCGATCGGCGGGAGGGGCGGGGCGGTGATCCGACTGGGGGAGCTCGTGATGATCTTGGATTTGCATCGACAGGGGCTGTCGGTCTCGGCGATCGCCCGGCAGCTGGAGCGCGATCGCAAGACGGTCCGCAAATACATCGAGCGCGGGCTGGCGGCCCCGGCCTACGGCCCGCGCCAGCCGCGACTGACGGTGGTGACGCCGTTCGCGCCGTATCTGCGCGAGCGGATCGCCACCTTCCCCGAGCTGACCGGCAGCCGCCTGCTGCGCGAGATCAAGGAGCTCGGCTATGCCGGCGGCTACACCGCGGTGAAGGACTTTCTGCGCACCATCCGCCCGAGAGCGCTGCAGGCGTTCGAGCGCCGCTTCGAGACCCCGCCGGGCAAGCAGGCGCAAGTCGATTTTGCCTTCTTCCGCACTGTCTTCACCGACCAGCCCGACGCCGAGCGGATCGTCTGGCTGTTCTCGATGGTGCTCGGCCACAGCCGCATGATGTGGGGCCGCTTTGTCGCCCACCAGGACCTGCAGACCGTTCTGCGCTGCCACATCGCCGCCTTCGAGGCGCTCGGCGGCGCACCGGCTGAGATCCTTTACGATCGTATGAAGACGGCGGTGCTGGGCGAGGTCGACGACCAGGCCATTGTCTACAATCGCAAACTGCTCGACCTGGCCGCGCACTACCGCTTTTTGCCGAAAGCGTGCCCGCCCTACAGGGCAAAGACAAAGGGCAAGGTCGAGCGCCCGTTCCGCTACGTCCGGGAAGACTTCTTTCTCGGCGGCTCGTTCCGCAACCTCGATGATTTGAACGCCCAATTCCGGCGCTGGCTCGACACCGTCGCCAATCCGCGCCGGCACGCCACCACCGGCCACATCGTGCTGGAGCACTTCGCCGAGGAGAAGCCATACCTGAAGGCGCTGCCGGCGATGCCGTTCACCGTCGTCTTGGCATTCGACCGGCGGATCACCCGCGACGGCATGGTGTCGGTTGGCGGCAATCTGTACTCGGTCCCCGACAGCACCCGCCGCCGGGTTGTCGAGGTGCACACGTTGGCCAGCGAGATCCGTATCCTGGAAGACGACAAGCTGATTGCTGTCCATCCCGTTCTGGAAGGCCGCGGCCAGCGTCGCATCGCTGGCGGCCATCGCACGGCGCCGCCGCCAGGCAACAGCACGACGGCGCGCGAGATGGTGCCGCCTCCGACCGCACCGGGTGCCATCGTCGTGCCGCGCTCGCTGGCCTTCTATGATGCTGTCGCGCGCCGTCTCGCCGGCGAGGGAGGCCGGCCGTGAGAGGCGACGAGCCGGCGCCGAGCACCATCGACCAGGTGCGCCGACATCTGGTCGGGCTCAAAATGCCGCGGGCCCTGGAAGTCCTCGACCACGCGATGCGCCAACTCGAGCGCGGCGAGATCGGCGCGTTGGAAGCGATCGACGCCGTGCTCGGCGAGGAACTCACCTTGCGCGAAGCCCGCCGCGTCAAGGCCGCGCTCAAGATGGGACGCCTAGTCACCATCAAGACCCTGGCCGGCTTCGACTTCGCCTTCCAGCCCTCGCTCGACCGAAACCGGATCCTTGCTCTTGCCCAGCTGGAGTTCATCGACCGCCACGAGGTGGTCCACTTCCTCGGCCAGCCCGGTTGCGGCAAGACGCACTTGGCGATCGCCCTCGGCGTCGAAGCGGTCAAGGCTGGGCGCGGCGTCTACTTCTGCACCCTGGCCGAGCTGATCACCTCGCTGGCCAAGGCCGAGCGGGAAGGCAGCTTGCGCGAGCGCCTGCGCTTCCTGTGCCGGCCGCAGCTGCTGATCGTCGACGAGATCGGCTACCTGCCAGTCGTACCCGGCGGCGGTAATCTGTTCTTTCAGTTGGTCAACGCCCGCTACGAACGCGGCGCCATGATTCTGACGTCAAACCGCGGCTTCGCCGAATGGGGCGAGCTCTTCGGCCATCCCGTCGTCGCTACCGCTCTGCTCGACCGGCTGCTTCACCACGCCATTGTCGTCCATATCGAGGGCGCGAGCTATCGCCTGCGCCAGCACGCCGATCTGATCCCGGAAAATCTCCGCCTCGGACCGCTTGCCGGCTTCACCCCGCCGCCGCGTCGCCGCGGCCGCCCGCCCAAACCGCCCGCATAGCCTGCCGTCGCCTGATCTCGTCGCCGCGCAGCTGGGGAAAATTACTTCGCCCAAACTGGGGAAATTTACTCCGCCGTTGACACTCGGCTATCTGCCAGGCACGCATAAGCGCGTGCTGCATCACCGGCAGCGGGTCAGCCGTCGTCTCGTCGCCCACCGCGTTCAGTAGGCGCTGCAAAAGCGCAGGCTCCACAACCTC
>DATEGF010000372.1:0-29800 GCA_035280245.1 Allostellaceae bacterium | reverse complement strand
TGGCGCAGCTGGCGACGGCGCGGGTGCCGGGGCAGCCACATGCGTCGCCGCCGTCGCGTCCTTTCCGGACACCGCGCTGCGCATCCGAGCTAGCTCGTCGGTCAGGGCATTAAGCCGCTGCGCGACCCGGGCGCGCTCGCTCAGATAGAGCACGGTCAGGATCGGCAGCCCCAACACCTCGACCGCGACGAGGACCCCCAAAAGAACCAGGAGGCCTTCCATGGGACGCTACGACTGGTCGCCCATCTTGAGGGCGGCGATGAAGGCGGATTGGGGAATCTCCACCTTGCCGAACTGGCGCATGCGCTTCTTGCCCTCCTTCTGCTTCTCGAGGAGTTTTCGCTTCCGCGTGACGTCGCCACCATAGCACTTTGCAAGCACGTCTTTACGGAGTGGCTTCACGGTCTCGCGGGCGATGATGCGGCCGCCAATCGCCGCCTGGATCGCAATCGCGAAGAGCTGACGCGGGATCAGGTCCTTCAGTCGCTCGCAGAGCGCGCGGCCCCGCCGCTCCGATTGTGCGCGATGCACGATCAGCGAGAGCGCGTCCACCGCCTCGCCATTGACCAGGATGTTCATCAGCACGAGGTCGCCGGCTTCGTAGCCATGCATCTGGTAATCGAAGCTCGCGTAGCCGCGGCTCACCGACTTGAGCCGGTCGTAGAAATCGAACACGACCTCGTTGAGCGGCAGGCGATAGATCACCATCGCGCGGCTGCCCGCGTAGGTCAGGTCCTTCTGCACGCCGCGCCGCTCCTCGCAGAGCGCCAGCACCGAGCCCAGGAACTCGTCGGGGACCAGGATGGTCGCGTTGATCCAGGGCTCCTCGATGTGGTCGATCTTGACGGGATCCGGCATGTCCGCGGGATTGTGCAGTTCCTTCATCGAGCCGTTGGTGAGGTGGATGCGATAGACCACCGAGGGCGCCGTGGTGACGAGATCGAGATCGAACTCGCGCTCGAGCCGCTCCTGGATGATCTCGAGGTGGAGGAGGCCGAGGAAGCCGCAGCGGAAGCCGAAGCCGAGCGCCGCCGAGGTCTCGGGCTCGTAGGTGAAGCTCGCATCGTTCAAGCGCAGCTTCGCCAGGCTCTCGCGGAGTTTGCCGTAATCGTTGGCGTCGGAGGGAAAGAGCCCGCAGAACACCACGGGCTGTACGGGTCGGAAGCCCGGTAGTGGCTCGGCCGCGAGCCGGCGCTCCTCGGTCAGCGTGTCGCCGATCCGGCAATCCGCGACCGACTTGATCCCCGCCGTGATGAACCCGATCTCGCCGGGGCCGAGCTCGTCGACCGGCGTGCCCTTGGGCGTGAAGATGCCGACGCGCTCGACCGCGTGGGTGGCGCCGGTCGCCATCATGCGGATCTTGAGGCCGGGCTTCAGCACGCCGTCCTTGACCCGTACCAGCGTCACGACGCCGAGATAGGCGTCGTACCAGCTGTCGACCAGCAGCGCCTTGAGCGGTGCCTCGGCATCGCCTTGGGGCGGCGGCAGGCGCTGCACCAGCGCCTCCAGCACGCCATCGATGTTGAGCCCGGTCTTGGCGGAGATCAGCACCGCGCCCGAGGTGTCGAGGCCGATCACGTCCTCGATCTGCTGCTTGACGCGCTCGGGCTCCGCCGCCGGCAGGTCGATCTTGTTGAGGACGACGACGATCTCGTGGTTGGCGTCGATCGCCTGGTAGACGTTGGCGAGGGTCTGCGCCTCGACACCCTGGCTCGCGTCCACCACCAGGAGCGAGCCCTCGCAGGCCGCGAGCGAGCGGGAGACCTCGTAGGCGAAGTCCACGTGACCGGGCGTGTCCATGAGATTGAGCTCATAGGTCTGGCCGTTCTGCGCCTTGTAGGTGAGGCGCACGGTCTGCGCCTTGATGGTGATGCCGCGCTCACGCTCGATGTCCATGCTGTCGAGCACCTGCTCGCGCATCTCCCGCTGCTCGAGCGCGCCGCAGCGCTCGATGAGCCGATCGGCCAGCGTCGACTTGCCGTGGTCGATATGCGCGATGATCGCGAAGTTCCGGATGTGAGCGAGGTCGGTCACGCGAGATCGAGGCCTGGGCGAGGGGGTTCAGGGAATTGCGCGCGACCATAGGGGCGAGCGCGCGCGGACGCAACGGCGGGGCTGCCCTTGAAGTCGCTACTTGGATCAAATTGGGTTTTCGCAAGCCGGCGCACTTACCGGGTCTCGGTAGACGCAAACTGCGTACACCTTCAGGGGGCGAGCGTTGGGTCGCTCGCCCGGCCGCGAGCGTCTATTCCAGCGGCAGGCCGGTCGCGACCTGGTGCAGCTCCGTGCCATGGGCGCGGGCGCGATGCTGCGCGCTCCGCAGGATCAAGACGGCGACGCCGGCCGCGATCGCGCCCTGGAAGAGTGGCTGCAGGTACCAGGCCGTGTTGGGGACGATGAGGCCGCCATAGAGCAGCACCAGCGAGATCGCGATGGCGAGCAGCGCCATCACGACGACGACGGCGACACCGGCTCGGAATTGATCCGCCCACGGCGTTTTCCCGAAACGGCTATTGAAGCACACGTTGAGCGCGCCCAGTGCCACGAAGATCAGCATCAGGAGCACCGTGAAGGACCGGATCACGATCCCGATCGCCCAGCCACCGAAGCACGACTGCACCAGGAAGAGCGTCGCCATGCCCGCGGAGAGCAGGAGCGCGTGATCGGGCGTCTTCCAACGCGAGGTGTGCAGGAACGTGGCGGGCATTACGTGGTCCTGCGCGAAGCCGAAGATCAGCCGCGAGCACACCATCATCTGCGGGATCGCTGTCTTCCCCACGATGACCGCGACGACGAAGCTGAGCACGGTGCCCACAACCTTGGGCGCCACCACGCTGATGAGGCCCGGCACGGTCGCGAGGCCCGAGGCCTTGCCGTTGATCAGGCCAAGCGTCGCCCACCAGGGCACCGCGTGGAAGAGCGCCGCGGAGACCGCCGTATAGAGCACGAGTGCCGCGAGCCAACCGAGGAACAGGCCTTGGGGTACGGTCTTCGAGGCATCCCTGGCCTCCCCGCCCAGCGCGGGCGCGCCGGTCAGGCCGCCGTAGGCGGCGATGAAGAGGAAGGTCACCGACACGAAGGCCGACATCGTCGGCGAGCCCGGATTTGCCGGCGGTTGCAGCGTCACGCTGGTCTGCGCCGAAGCAAGCTGGACGAAGGTTTCCGGGCTGGTCCCGAAGCCGTAGCCCACGATCACCACCACCGCCGCGAAGATCAGCCCGGCGAGCGTCACCACCAAGCGGCCATAGATGTGCACGCCGATCAGATGCGCCAGGAAGAAGAGCCAGAGCACGGCGGCACCGAAAATCAGATGACCGATGGGCGTCAACAGCCAGGCGCCCTCGGGCACACCGGCGCTGATGAACGCCTGGCCGAGGAAGGTGCCGAACACGTACGCGATGAAGCCCATCGCCGCGGTCAGGCCCACCCAGTCGAGGAAGCATAAGGTGAAGCTGATCGGGAGGCTGAGGGCGCGGCTCATCCAGACATAGACGGAGCCCGCTCGCGGCATCACGCGCGAGAACCGCACGTAGAGGAATACTTTCGGGATCAGCAGCAAGCCCGCCACGAACATCGCCCAGGGCACGAGGTCTTGGATCGCGGGATAGATGCCGAGGCTGTTCGTGGAGACGTAGTTGATGGTGGCCCCGTATTCGTGGGTCAGCGCCGAGGCCGCGATCGCCATCACTCCCAGGGACTTCGCCAACCGAAATTGATCGTGGCCCACGCCCGCGCGATGCCCGGGCGCCGTCTCCGTACTCATGGTGCGTCTTCTCCCCCCGCTGGCGCCTCCGCTCGTGCTGGAGGCGGCTCACGTCCGACGTTAGTCTCATCGGGACGCAGCGACAAGGCCGCGGTTCATCGATCTCGAGGAGCTTTTCCAATGCCTCAGCGCCCGAACATTCTATTCATCATGGCGGACCAGATGGCGCCGGGGTTCTTGCCCGTTCACGGGCACCCCGTGGTGAAGGCGCCGAACATCGAGCGGCTCGCCTCGCGCGGCGCGGTGTTCGAGAGCGCCTATTGCGCAAGCCCGCTCTGCGCGCCTTCGCGCTTCTCGATGATGGCGGGGCGGCTACCGTCGGGGATCGGCGCCTGGGACAACGCGGCGGATTTCGCAGCCGATGTGCCGACCTTCGCACATTATCTGCGTGAAGCCGGCTACCGCACCGCGTTGTCGGGAAAAATGCATTTCTGCGGCGCCGACCAGCTCCACGGCTTCGAGGAGCGGCTCACCACCGACATCTATCCCGCGGATTACAGCTGGACGCCCGACTGGGAGCATCCGGAGGTGCGGCCGAGCTGGTACCACAACATGCTCTCGGTCGTGCAGGCGGGACCGTGCCGCCGCTCCAACCAGCTCGATTTCGACGAGGAGGTGGTCTACGCCGCGCGGCGTTATCTCTTCGACCACGCGCGCGGCACCGACGATCGGCCGTTCTGCCTCGTGGTGTCGATGACCCACCCGCATGACCCCTACGCAATCCCGCCGGAATACTGGGATCGCTACCGCGAGGACGAGATCGACCTGCCGAAGCTCGCGACATCGCCCGATCCCGAGGATCCGCACTGGAAGCGGCTCCGCCACGTCAGCGCCGCCGACGAGTACGAGATCACGGAGCAGCATGTGCGCAACGCGCGCCGCGCCTATTACGGCGCGATCTCCTATGTCGACGACCAGCTGGGCGCGTTGGTGAAGGCGCTCGGGGATTGCGGTCTTGGCGAGAACACGCTGGTGCTGTTCACGGCGGACCACGGCGACATGCTGGGCGAGCGCGGCCTCTGGTACAAGATGACCTGGCACGAGAACGCCGCGCGGGTGCCGCTGATCGTGGCGCTACCCGGCGATCTCACGCCGTGCCGTGTGGCGGAGTCGGTCTCGACCATCGACCTGCTGCCAACCCTCGCGGAGGTCGCAGGCGACGGCCGCGCGACCTATGCGGCGCCGACCGATGGGCGGAGCCTGCTGCCGCATCTCTCCGGCACCGGCGGCCACGACGAGGTGCTGGGCGAATATTTCGGGGAGGGCACCATCGCACCGCTGCTGATGATCCGCCGCGGCCGATTCAAATACATCCGCAGCAAGCCCGACCCCGAGCAGCTCTACGACCTCGCGGCTGATCCGCTCGAGCGGAAGAATCTCGCCTACGACCTCGCCTACGCCGAGACGCTGACGGCGTTCCGCAAGGAGGCGCGCGATCGCTGGGATGAGGACGCGCTCCGCGTCCGCGTGCTCGCGAGCCAGCGCCGCCGCCGCCTCATCGCGGCGGCCATGACCAGGGGCCGGCACACGTCCTGGGACTTCCAGCCGCGGAAGGACGCCTCCCTCACCTACGTCCGCAACCACCTCGACCTCGACGACATCGAGTATCGCTCGCGCCTGCCCCACGTGGAGACGCCGCCGAAGCGGGCTTAAGGTGGTGCATCCTTCGACTCGCGCCTTTCAGGCGCGGCTCAGGATGAAGTGTTTTCTTTGTGCCGCTCCAAATCCCTTCATCCTGAGCCGCGATGCGCAGCATCGCGAGTCGAAGGACGCACCCTTCAATCCACCGACGCCGCGAGCGTCATGCTGAGGTGCGCGAGGGGCAGCTCCGTCTCCCCGGCCCAGGCCGAGAAAATCTCGCCGACGCGGGCACGGTCTTTCTTGCCTTTGGGCTCGCCCGGGAAGGCGCGCCAGTGCTGCAGCGCTTTCACGACGGAGTAAGTGAGGACGAACGTGTCCTTGCCGGCCATGCGCAGAAAATAGGGACCGGAGTTGCCACCGAGCTGGTGGAAGCGCTTGGCGAGGTCCTCCCAGAGCGCGACGATTTGGTCGCCGGGCCAGTCCGCGAGATAGGTACCGAAGCTGTCGCGCTCTTGGCCAAGCTCGATCATCGCGGCGGCGTTGGCATGCACCGACTTGAGCTTGCCCAGGTGACGGATCAAACGCCGGTCGCCCATCAGCGCCTCGACCTGCTCGTCGCTCATGGCGCGCACCTTGCGCGGCTCGAAACCGTGGAAGACCTTCTCGAAAGCGGGCCACTTGGCATCCACCATGTCGTGCCGGAGCCCCGCGCGGAACACGCGCAACGACATCAAGGAGAGATAGCGATGGTCCGCAACTCGCTTCAGCGCCGCCGCTGATTTCACTTTTGGCAAGCGCCGCTTGAGCTCGGCCTTGCCAAGGCGCCGCTCCGCGGCCTTCTGGATCTTGGCGAAGGCGACCACGGCCTTAGCTCCGCAGCATTCCGCCCGTCGCCTTCTCGACCTGCTCGACGAGCTTCTTCGAGAGGCCTTCGAGGGCGGCGTCGGTGAGGGTGGCGTCTTGGGGTTGGAGGGTCACCTCGATGGCGAGCGACTTCTTGCCCTCCGGGAGGCCTTTGCCCTCGTAGACGTCGAAGAGGCGCACGCCCGTGACCAGCGTCTTGTCGGCATTGCGCGCGGCCTTGAGGAGAGTCTCCGCAGCGAGATCCTTGTCCACGACGAAGGCGAAGTCGCGCTGCACCGGCTGGTAGGGCGAGAGCTGCAGTAGGGATCGCGCCTTGGTCGGCCGCGCGCGCGGCACCGGCACGGCGTCGAGATGCACCTCGAAGGCCGCGATCGCCTGTTTGGCGCCGAGCGCCTGCTGCACGCCCGGATGCAGCTCGCCGAAATGCGCGAGCGCGTTCGCGCCGAGGCGCAGCGTGCCGGATCGGCCGGGGTGGTACCAGGCGGGCACGTCCTTGGAGATCTGAAGGTTTTCGACCGGCGCACCCGCTGCGGCGAGCGCCGAGAGCGCGTCCGCCTTGGCGATGAAGGCGTCGACGGGGCGGCCGCCATCGCGCCAGTACCGCGGACCCGTGGCGCCCATGCGCACGCCCGCCGCCACCGACGACTGGCCCTCGGGTGTGTCGTCCTTGTACTGCGGACCCAGCTCGAAGAGGGCGAGGTCGCCGAGGCCGCGATCGAGATTCTTCTGCGCGGCGGTCGCGAGATTGGGCAGCAGCGAGGGCCGCATCACGTCGAGGTCGGCGCTGATCGGATTGACCAGGGTCAGCTCCTTGGCGCCGCCGCCGAAGAGCTCGGCCTGCGCCTTCGGCAGGAACGAGAAGGTGACGGCCTCGACCAGACCGCGGGCCGCGAGCGCGCGGCGGACGATCGCAGCGCGCCTCTGGCCGAGGCTCAGTGCCTGGCGCGGAAGCGGCGTGTCACGCGTCATCGGCACCACGGGAATGTTGTCGTAGCCGTGGACGCGCAGCACTTCCTCGACAAGGTCCGCCTCGCCGACGATGTCGGGGCGCCAGGATGGCGGCGCAACCGAGAAGCCGCCCTCCCGCGTACTCACGCCGAACCCCAGCGTCTCGAGGATGCGCTGCTGCTCGTCGGCGGGCACCTCGACGCCGCCCAGCGTGTGGGCGCGCTCGCTGCGGAGGAAATAATGCCGCTGCCAGGTCGGCACCGCGCCGGCGATCGCAACTTCCGAGGGCTCGCCGCCGCAGATCTCGAGGATGAGCCGCGTCGCAAGCTCGACCCCCGGTACCGCCATCTCGGGATCGAGGCCGCGCTCGAAGCGGTAGCGCGCATCAGACTGGATGCCGAGCCGGCGGCCGGTCGAGGCCGTACGCACGGGATCGAAGAGTGCCGCCTCCAGCAGCACCGACGTGGTCGTCTCGGTGCAGCCGCTGGTCTCGCTGCCGATCACACCGCCCAGGCCTTGTACGCCGTCGTTGTCGGCGATGACCGTGACCTCTGAATCGAGCTCGTAGGACTTGCCGTTGAGCGCCAGGATCATCTCGCCGGGACGCGCGCCGCGCACCGCGAGATCGCCCTTGAGCTTGCCGAAATCGAAGGCGTGGAGCGGCCGGTTCGCATCGAAGGTGAGGAAATTCGTGATGTCCACGAGCGCCGAGATCGGCCGCAGGCCGATCGCCTTGAGCCGGTCCTGCATCCAGCGCGGACTCGGGCCGTTCTTGAGACCACGGATCAGCCGGCTCACGTAGAGGAGGCAGGCCTTGTCGTCCGGTCCCGCGAGATGCACCGCCGTGGGCGCCGGGAATTTGCCCGGAACGGGCGAGGTATCGAGCGGGCGGAGGGTACCGAGCCCCGCCGCCGCCAGGTCGCGCGCAATGCCGCGCACGCCGAGGCAATCCGCGCGATTGGGCGTCACCTTCACGTCGAGCACGGGATCGTCGAGGCCGAGCACCGCCGCGAAGGGCTGACCGATCTCGCCCTGCGGCAGATCGATGATGCCCTCGTGATCCTCGGAGAGGCCCATCTCGTACTCGGAGCAGAGCATGCCGCGCGAGGCGACGCCGCGGATCTGCGTCTCCTTGAGCAGCAGCTTCGTGCGCGGAATCACCGACCCCACCGGCGCGAAGACGCCGAGCATCCCGGTCCGCGCATTGGGCGCGCCGCAGACCACCTGCACCTCGCCCTGCGTCGTCTGTACTCGACAGACCTTGAGCCGGTCCGCCTGCGGATGCGGCTCCGCGGAGATGACGCGCGCCACGGTGAAGGGCGCCAAGTCTTTCGCGCGATCCTCGACGCTCTCGACCTCGAGGCCGAGCATCACCAGCGTGCGCACGATCTCCTCGAGGCTCGCCGTCGTCGCGAGATGGGTCTTGAGCCAACCGAGTGTGAGTTTCATCGCTGCAGCCCCGCCACCATCGAGGGCACCTCGAGCGACTGGAAGCCATAGTGCCGGAGCCAGCGCAGGTCGCTCTCGTAGAAGGCGCGCAGATCGGGGATGCCGTACTTCAGCATGGCGATGCGCTCGATCCCCATGCCGAAGGCGAAGCCCTGGTAGATCGCGGGATCGATGTTGCAGTTCTCCAGCACCTTCGGATGCACCATGCCGGAGCCAAGGATCTCGAGCCAATCGGCGCCAGGCCCGATCTTGAGGCCGCCGCCCTCGCGCGAGCAGCCGATGTCCACCTCCGCCGACGGCTCGGTGAAAGGGAAATAGCTCGGGCGGAACCGCACGGGCAGATCGTCCATCTCGAAGAAGGCACGACAGAACTCGATGAGACAGCCCTTGAGGTGGCCCATATGGGTGCTGCGGTCGATCACCAGCCCCTCGACCTGATGGAACATCGGGCTGTGGGTCGCGTCGTGATCGCTGCGGAAGGTGCGTCCGGGCACGATGATGCGGATCGGCGGCTTCTCCGCGAGCATGGTGCGGATTTGCACGGGGCTCGTGTGGGTGCGCAGCACCTTGCGGCTGCCGTCGCGCTTCTCCGTGAGATAGAAGGTGTCCATCTCCTGGCGCGCGGGATGCTCCGGCGGAATGTTGAGCGCGGTGAAATTGTAGAAGTCGTCCTCGATGTGCGGGCCTTCGGCGATCTTGAAGCCCATCTCGCCGAAGATCGCCGTGAGCTCGTCGGTGGTCTGGCTGATCGGATGGACGCGCCCCTCGCCGCCGATCTCGACCGGCAACGTCACGTCGACGCGCTCGCCCGCGAGGCGGCGCTCGATGTCCTTGTGCATGAGCTTGTCGGCGGCCGCGGTGATCGCGGCCTCGACCTCGTCCTTCAGGCGATTGAGCGCGGCACCCGCGGCGCGACGCGCCTCGGCCTCGAGCGTGCCGAGCGTCTTCATGAGCTGCGTCACCTGGCCCTTGCGACCAAGCGCGGAGACGCGCACCTGCTCGAGTTGGTCGCGACTCTCCGCCTTCGAGACCTGACCGAGGATTTCCTTCCGGAGCGGATCGAGTTCTTGTTCTGTCATGGCGTCACCTGGCTCATCGCAAGTCATGGAGAAAAGAAAAAGGGCCGAAACACGCTTCGGCCCCTCTTTCGTCTCCACCCGGGATGGCCGGTCAGGGGCTGATCCTTGGGCGGCGCCTGGCGGCGGGGCCTAACGACAGGTCTCCTGACTAAATCGCGTTTGCCGACGGGCGTCCATGGGCGCTCTCGCCTCAGGTCTTGGCGAGCGCTGCGCGGGCGCTCTCGACGATGGACTGGAAGGCCGCGGGCTCGCGCGCGGCGAGGTCAGCCAGCACCTTGCGGTCGATCGCGATCCCCGCGCGCTTGATGCCGTTCATGAACTCGGAATAGGTCAAGCCCGCCTCGCGAGCACCTGCATTGATCCGCTGGATCCAGAGCGAGCGGAAATTCCGCTTCTTGGCCCGGCGGTCGCGATAGGCGTAGCGGAGCCCCTTCTCGACCTTCTCGATGCCGACGCGGAACGCGTCCTTGGCCCGGCCGCGGTAACCCTTGGCGAGCTTCAGGACCTTCTTGTGACGGGCATGGGCGGTGACGCCCCGTTTGACGCGCGCCATGGCTCAGCCCCTCAGATACGGCATGTAGGTGAGGACGAGGCCGGCATCGCCCTTCTCGAGATAGGCGGAGCCGGTGGCCTTGCGCTTCATCTGCTTGGGCTTGCTGATGAGCCGGTGGCGCTTGTGCGCCGGCTTGTACTTGATCTTGCCGGAGCCCGTGCGCGAGAAGCGCTTCTTGGCGCCGCTCTTGGTCTTCATCTTGGGCATTTTCGTCCTTTCAAGAAGGAGGGTTCGATCGGCGACGAGGCATGCCCTGCGCCAAAAGCGCTAGCCAGCCGCCGAGTTAGGAGCGGCGCGTTATAGCGGTGGAGGCCCCCAAATGCAAGCGCGGCGGCCTTTTGGACCCGTTAAGGGAACGGTGGCCGGCTGATCCAGCCGCGCACGCGCTCGGCGAGCGCCTTGCCCGCGCGCTCGGCAATGCGGAGGTTCGGGAACAGCACCATCACGACCACGACGATCAGCAGGATGTGCCAGAGGCTGAGGCTTGGCATGGCTCCCTGAGCTTGCGGGCGGACGAGCGATCTGCCGATAGTGCCGGCATGACCGTCGTCCTGCACGGCTATCAGTATAGCGTCTATCTCCGGATCGTGCGCCTGGCGCTCGCCGAGAAGGGCGTCGCCTACGAGCGGGTCGAGGTGGACCCGTTCGCAGCGGACGTGCCTGCTTCATATCTCGCGATGCATCCTTTCAAGCGCGTTCCAGTGCTCGTGCATGACGATTTCGTGCTCTACGAGACCGGCGCGATCACGCGCTATGTCGACGAGACCTTTCCCGGGCCACGCCTGCAACCGACAGCGCCGCGCGATCGGGCGCGCATGACCCAAATCATTTCGGTCATCGACAGCTA
This sequence comes from Allostellaceae bacterium, assembly GCA_035280245.1. Taxonomy (GTDB): domain Bacteria; phylum Pseudomonadota; class Alphaproteobacteria; order ATCC43930; family CGMCC-115725; genus DASZHJ01. The sequence continues at coordinate 18,716 of DATEGF010000372.1, read as the reverse complement.
TGCCTACTGGCCGATGGTCCGTCAGATTTACTCGCACGCGGTATTCCGGCCCCTGGTCGGAGAACGCGTCGACCCCGCGGAAATCGTGCGAGGCCTCGAAGGATCGACCCGTGCGCTCGGCGCGCTCGAGGCGCTCGCGGCCGGTGGCGATTTTCTCGTCGGCGCAACCCTCTCCCTTGCCGATCTCCATCTTGGGCCGATGATGGCCTACTTCTCGATAGCGCCAGAGGGAAAGCAACTCCTGTCGGAGTATCCAAGGCTGTCGGCCTGGTGGCACGCCATGCAGGGACGGCCGAGCCTCGCCGCAACCGATCCTGGCCTGCCCGGTGCGCCGAATGGCGATTGACCGCGAGCAGGTCGCGCCCTATGGTCGCCGCACCATGACGACGATCCGCTCGTTTAGCGCGTTTTACTATTGGAGCTACCGGTTTCCGCCGGCGGCCTAGGATCGCGCATTCGTCGTCGATACCGAAGCCGCCTCGATCAGGCGGCTTTCGTGTTTTAGGGCCTCGCCCAGACTCCCGAACCCGCCCCGAGACGGCCTCCGCAACCGAAGGAGGTCACCATGATCGATTTCGACGTCATCACCGGCCCGGGCCCATCGGAGAAACCGCGCGAGCCCGCGGCGAATCCAACGCCGCCCGCACCGGCGAAGCGAGACACCACGACACTGCCGCGCGGCACGCTCCTGCCCCGCGTGCCGACGCCGCGACCTAACGGAGGTTCATGATAAGGCCCGTAACCTCGATCCATGCCGATCCGGTTGATTGACATATCAACGCACATATGATATGTCTCGACATATGATCGAGAGAACCACAGTTAGACTACCAGGGAGTTTGCTCGGTCGCGCGAAGCGGAAGGCCGCGGCGGAAGGCCGGACCTTGACCGCGCTTATCGAGGAAGGACTCAGAATTGTGGTTGCCGAGCCCGCGAGATCGGCGCGACCCAAGCGCGTGCAGCCTCGGGTCAGTACGGCAAGCGGCGGACTCGTCCCAGGGATCGACCTTGATAACTCGTCGAGCGTCCAGGAAGCCGAGGATCTCGACTATATGGCTCGCATGAGTCAGCTGCGGTGACCCTGCCGGATGTAAACGTCCTGATATCTGCGTTTCGGCAGGACTCTCCGCAGCACGAGCTGTGCCGCTCCTGGCTTCAGGGAGCCATCGACGGCGACGCACAATTTGGACTGTCACCCCTCGCGCTGGGTGCGGTGGTTCGGATCACGACAAGTCCGCGGGTATTCGCGACGCCAACCGGCATCGGCGAGGCGTTCGGTTTCTGCGAGGACCTGTGGCAGCAACCGCATTGTCGGATCGTGGAGCCGGGCGAGCGGCACTGGGAAATCTTCAGGCGCCTCTGCATCAGGACGAATACACGAGGACCGCGCGTGACCGACGCCTGGTTCGCCGCTCTCGCCATCGAATGGGGCTGCGAATGGATCACACTTGATAGAGATTTTGCGCGCTTTCCTGGACTCAAATGGAGCGCGCCCGGCACGGCATAGAACATTTGCAGCTCTATCGGAAGCGCCACAACCCCTTGCCGCTGGACCGCGCGGCGCTCTCCGCGCTGACGTAGCCGCCTTTGGCGTTCGGGTCGGCGACCGCCAAGCCCTCGCTGACCAGATAGCCTGCGATGTCGACGCCGCCGGCGTCGCGGCAAACGCGCGTGGGCTCCGCCGGGGTCGCGCCCGTCGGCACCTGACAGGTGACACTCGCCGCGCGGGCGAGCTTGGCGGCAAGCATCGCCTGGGTCACGTCCTCACAGGTCTGCGACGCGCCTGTGCCGATTGCACATCGATCGGTGCGCGCGGGCGGCAGCACGCCGTAGAGCCTCACGCTATGCCCGTCGACCGCGAGACTCACAGTGCCGGTGGCATGAGCGGGGCCCGACAGCGAGCTGGGTTGCGGCGGCAGAGCGGCGGTCTCCCGAGCGGGAGGGGCGGCGCTGTTCGGCTCGGGCACGGATGGCCGATAGGAAGGGGGCGGGCGCGGCGAATCAGCGCCAGCGAGCGCGGGCCCGACCGAGGGACGATAAGACGCCGGCGGCGGAGAGGGCGCGACATAGTCGGGCCCAGTCGTGACCGGCGGCTTGTGGGGCGGTGGCGCGCTCGGGGTCGAGTCGTTGGAACCGGGCCCGATCGAGGGCACATAGGACGGCGGAGGCGGTGCCGAGGTCGCAACGCGTTTGAGCTGCCGGCCTTGCTGGTCCACGATCGTGACGTGGGGCACCGGGGTGGACGCGGCGTCGGGCACGCTGTGGACCGGGAGCGCGTCCACCTCCTGGACGGGAAGCTCGCTCAGCGTCGGACCTTCGTGCGCAGTGGGCGCGTCGGCCGGAGCGGGCTGCTCTTGCGGCGGCGCAGCCGGCACCTGCACCACCGCAGTGGTGGCGACACTGATACCGGGCGTGACCGAGAGATTATCTGCAGGCGGAAGGGCAACTGCGGCGGGCCGGCTCCGATCGAGGAGAAGCACGCCAGAGGCCGCCACGCCCGTGGCGACGGCAGCGCCCAATGCAAACCAGAGCCAGAGCCGCATGGAGCGAGACCGTACCATCGCGCCGCGGTCCCAGCCAATCGCGGAGGACTCAACCTTTCAGCGCATCCGTTACCCGTGACATGAAACCGTCTCGGACCTCCGGGTCGATCCACCGCATCACCGCGACGATGCCGGTGGCGGGATCGATCCAGGTGATGTTGCCACCGGCGCCATTCGCCGACAGGCTCTCGGGCGATGCGTTCGGATACATCTTGCGACCGGTGTTGAGCCACCAGAGATAGCCGTAGCTCGGATTGATATCGCAGGGCGTGGTCGAGAGCTCGATCCAGCGCTCGGAGACGACGCGCTGACCGGCCCAGACGCCTCGCGCCAGCATCATGAGCCCGATGCGCGCTTGATCTTCCGCGTGAATGAACGCGCCGCCGCCCCAGTGGCCGCCGCCCGAGACCGACTCCATCGAGACGCCGTTGATGTCGACGCGCGAATTCCGGTAGCCATACCACTCCCACGTCGATGATCCGCCGATCGGCCGCATCACCGCGTCGGCGAACACGCGCGGCAGCGGCTCCTGGAAGAGCCACAACAGGGCGAGGCTCAGCCGGTTCACGCGGACGTCGTTGTACTCCCAGTAGCTGCCAGGGCGATGCAGCGGGCGGTACGTGCCCTTGCTGCTGCCGGGCTTACCCTCGGTGAGCAGGTCGCGGTTGCGGTCGACCAGATCCGGCTTGTCCCAGAGCGAGCCCTGCCACTCCGAGGTCTGCTGCAGCAAGTGTTGCCAAGTAACGACGCGGTTGTGCTCGGAATCGAAGCCGCCGTCCCTGACGCGGAGCCCGACGCGCTCCTGCGGATCGGGCAACAAGCCCCGATCATGGGCAACGCCCGCGAGCAGGCTCAGGTAACTCTTGGTGACGCTGAAGGTCATGTCGACCTGTCGCGGGTCGCCCCAGCGCGCGACCAGCCGGCCGTGCCGCGTGATCAGCCCGTTGGGCGCGCCGCGTGGGCGCACGGGCCCGATGATCTCGTTCCAGGGTGGCGGCTCGAAATAGTTGCCCGCGATGACGGCGGCGAGGTCGCGGCTCCAGGGCGTCTCGTGCTCGCGCGCGAAGGCGACGGCGGCCTCGAGGCGCGCCGCGTCGAAGCCTTCGGCCTCAGGCGGAACCATGGGCCAAGGCGATGGATCGGGAGATGGAAAATGGAGCTCGGTCGGCACCTGCACGGTCCAGCGGGAATACACTGGTGTGCGACGGAGTATAGGCGAAAATGGCCGGGCACGTCCTGTGCCGGAAGTCGCTCCGAGCCATGGAGAAACGGCCAAGTCCCGGCGCCAGCGCGGTTTCCCCTTGACAAAAAACCCCGCTCGCCGTCGCCTTCCCTGCAATTCCCCCTAGGGTTCGAGGATCTCACACATGGGCGGCTTAAGCATTTGGCACTGGCTTCTCCTCATCGCAGTTGTCGCGGTCCTGTTCGGCGGCCGCGGCAAGCTCACCAACGTCATGGGTGACTTCGCGAAAGGCATCAAGGCCTTCAAGCACGGTATGAAGGAAGAGGAGACCGCGGAATCGGAGACGCCACCCAAGGTCACGCAGCAGCAGACCGCGGGTACCGCGAGCCCCACGCACACCGAGCACGCGGCGACCGACCGCACCTGATCGCGACAAAATAGAGGGGGATACCGGCGGCGCGTCCCCGGGACGCGCCGCTGCCGTTCAGGAGGTCCGGAGATCCATGACCAAAGCCGCGTCCCGGCCGCGCTATGCGTGGCTCCTGTCGGCGCTTCCCGCGGTGGTGCCGTTCGTGCCGCCGGAGGCGCTGGAGCGGCGTATCGGCCGGACGCTCAAGGTCCGGATCGGCGCCAACGAGAGCGCTTTCGGTCCCTCGCCGAAAGCCATCGACGCGATGCAAGCGGCGTCGAGCCGCGTCAACTGGTACTGCGATCCCGAGGGCTTCGTCCTGCGCGAGGCGATCGCGCGGCGCCACAACATCGCGCGCGACAACGTGGTGCTGGGCGCCGGCATCGACGATCTCTTGGGATTGATCGTGCGCAGCTTCGTCGATCCTGGCGATCGCGTCGCGATGTCCTTGGGCGCCTATCCGACCTTCGCCTTCCACGTGAACGGCTTCGGCGGCAAGCTCGTGAACACGCCTTACGTCGCCGACCGCAACGATCCCGAGGGACTGGGCACGCTCGCGCGCCGGCGGCGCGCGCGCCTCGTTTATCTCTCGAACCCCGACAATCCCACGGGGAGCTGGATCAACGGCGCCGAGATCCTGCGGCTGATCGAGCGCCTGCCCGAGGGTTGCATCCTCGTCCTCGACGAGGCCTATGCGGACTTCGCGCCGGCGGACGCGCTCCCCGCGATCGACGCGGAGGATCCGCGCGTGATCCGGCTGCGCACTTTCTCCAAGGCGCATGGCATGGCGGGCGCGCGCATCGGCTACGCCATCGCGCCGCAGGAGACCATCCGCGCCTTCGACAAGATCCGCCATCACTTCGGCGTCAACCGCGTGGCGCAAGAAGGCGCTTACGCGTCGCTGGGCGATCCCGACTTCATCGCGAGCGTGGTGCGCGCGGTCGAGACCGGCCGCCGCGATTACGACACGCTCGCCACCGAGCTCGGCCTCAAGACCCTGCCGTCCGCCACCAACTTCGTCGCGATCGACCTCGGCACCCCCTCGCGCGCCACGACGTCGATGAAGCGCCTCCTCGAGGACGAAGCCGTCTTCGTCCGCATGCCCGGCGTCGCGCCCTTGAACCGCTGCATCCGCGTCACAGTCGGCACCCCGCAAGAGCGCGTGGATTTCGCGGACGCGTTTAGGAGAGTTGTAGCGGGCTTGAGTTAAGCGCCGAGATGCGAGTCCGGTCGCCCAACTTCGAAAATCTTTCCACACCCGGAAAACGATCGAGGCGTTCGCCTAGTCTAAGCTCGCTTTCGTGGCTGCACGGCCGCTTCCAACGCATGGCGAATGAAGCGCTGATAGGGCATCCCGGCTTTCGCGGCCGACGCCTTGACAGCCTTCAGCAGCGGCTTTGGTAGACGCATATTGACGCGCTCGCTCTTCGGTTGAAACTCGAAGCGCACCGTCTTCAAATCCGCCAGGTCGTAGTCGGTCAGGTCCGCTTTGGCGACGAACGCCTCGGCCTCCTTATCGCTTCTCAGATTTGGCAACTTCCGCTTCATAGTACTTTACCTCTTTGCGATGCATGTAGCGGGCGCTGATCGGCCGGATCACGGTCTCGCCTTCCCGCCTGCGTAGCGTGAATACGATCAGAATGCTCCGTCCCTTGTCGGTTTTCCCGATAGCCTTGAAGCGCGTCTCGCTCCGAGAATGAGCGGGATCAGGGAACACCGCGATGGGACGGTGAAACGTGCTCTCGATCTCGGCGGGCGATACGCCGTGCTTCCGGCATTTCTCTCGATTTGCCTCATCCCACTCGAACCCGGCAATCCGCTCGTTCACGGATGAAGATTGTGGGCGAGGGTATGCTGTTGTCAATACATTTGGCTGCATCGAGCGACCGGCTGCACGCGCAGTCAGCATACCCCAAGAACGCGGCGAGTTGCTTCGGAGAGGAGTGGCGAGACTCTAGCGGACCCTTGTCCTTCGACACGCGCCTGCGGCGCGCGCTCAAGACGAGGGGTGTGTGAGATCTGCCTTCAAACTCACCTCACCCTGAGCGCGCTCGCGTCAGCGAGCGTGTCGAAGGGCGAAGCCGCGAAACGCTCACCCCTCCACGTAGTGCGGCTCGGGGTGGTCGTTGAGGTCCTCGTAGTGGACCAGGGTGGGGATGTTGATGCCGATCGGCTGGCCGTCGCGGAAGGTCCATTCGCCGCGGTCGCAGTCGGCGGCGCGGACGTAGCCGTTGATGTAGAAGCGGCGGTCGCCGGGCGTCACGTTCGCCCCCGACCCGTGCACCAGGAACACGTTCCAGATCGCGACGTCGCCCGGCTGCAGCTCGAGATCGATCGCCTTCGCGGGGTCGAGGCCGACCGCGCGGAGCGCGTCGTCGGTCGGCGGACCTCCCAGCACCTGGGCGGGCGTCGGGATCTGGAGCTCACCGCGCAGATGCGAGGCCGGCAACACGCGCATGCAGCCGTTGTCGCGGGATTGCCGGTCGATCGCGATGCCGGTCTGCACGTAGGAGATCGCGAGGTTGCGGTAAGCCTCGCGCGGCCGGCGCGAGCGCACATCCTGATGGAAGGCGAAATCAGCCTCGGCGGCGCCCGGCGGCTTCCAGTGCAGCTGATTCACGATCTGCTTGATGTCACGGCCCAGGAGCGGCTCCAGGATCTCGAAGAGCCGCGGGTGGCGCCGGACCTGCTCGAGCACGGGATCGCCGTAGCAAGCCCACTGCACCAGCCGGAGGATCTTGCCGAGCTTGGGGTCGTGGCCCAGCCGGTAGAACAGGTTGCTGTGCCGGAAGCTGGTGCGATAGCTGAGGCCCATCGCCCAATGCAGGTCGAAGCGCGCGGCGATCGTCGCGACCTCCGCCAGGTTGAACACGGCCGGCAGCACGGCATAGCCCTGCGAGCGGTAGTGCGCGAGGGCGGCCTCGAGCGCGTAGGGATCGATGGTCAGCGGCGAGCTCCGATCAGGGGTCAGGGACGATGGCGTCAGGCGCCTTGGCGACGGAGTGGCCGCCCGCGAAGAGGCTCAGGAAGTCCGGCAGGAAGCTCTCCATGCCTTTGAACGGACCGGCGACCGGCGGCGTAACACCCGCGACATAGCCGAGGCTCGTGAACGGCAACACTAGATCCTCGTCGCGCGATAGCACGTGGATCGGCACGGTGTGGGGCGCCTCGGCGCCGGAGACGAAGCCGGGCGGCTGGTGATCGCCGAGGACGATGATCAGGGGCTGACCCTTGAGCTGGCGCATCCAGCCGGCCAACACTTTCAGATCGTATTTCACCGACTGCAGATAGGGCGCTTCCAGGTGCCACCAGTCCGGATCCTTGTAGATCTTGCTCCACTCGTCCTGCGTGATCCCCTTGTAGGGACCGACGTCGCTCCAGTCCTCCACGTAAGGCGGCACCGGCGCGAAGGGCGTGTGGCTCGACACCAGGACGATCTGGGTGAGCTGCGGCGGATGCGGCTCGGCGTCGACGATCTCCAGCGCCTTCTTGAGGGTCCATTGGTCCGGCACGTCGAACCAGCCGAACTCCGGCCCGTCATAGGCGAGATCCTTGCCGTTGATCAGCCGCTCGAAGCCCCAATATGCGCCCTCGGGCCAGGGCTTCTTGATGCCCGGCATGATGTTGAGGGTGTGATAGCCGGCGGCGGCGAAATAGCTCGTGAGCGTGCGGCGATTGCTGCTGAGCAGCAGGCCATAGAGGAAGCGGTCGAGCTTGAGTCCGCTCGCGATGGTGCCGTGTGCCAGCCACGAGCCACCCCCGAAGGTCGGCGAGTCGATCCGATTCGAGACCATGTAGTAGCCGGCGTCCTCGACGCTCGCCTCGAACACCGCGAGAGCCGGCTTGATCTCGGCGGCGAACTGCGGATCGTCCAGCACCGTCGTGCCGTAGGATTCGAAGAACACGAGATAGACGTCGTGGCCCTGCAGGTTCTTCAAGTCGCGCACGGGCGGCTCGGGGCTCGCCAGCGCCTCGCCATAGGGACCGCCGCCGCCGTTCAGCACGCGGAAGCTGAACCACGCATTGCCGATCTGATGGCCGACCTCGCGGCTCATGCCGGCGCTCGTGAGCGAGCCCACGGCCGGCCAGGGAATCGGCAACAGGATCACGGAGAGCCCCACGACGGCGAGCGCCAGCTCGGGCCGACGGCCGCCGCGGAGCGCCCGCTCCATGGCGCGCAGCAGCAGGGCGATCGCCGCCACGAGCGCCACCAGCGCAAGGGCAACGCCGAGCAGGATGAGGCTCGCCTTCACCCACCCCTTCGCCGCGAAGAACAGGCCGACGAGGCTTGGCACATGCGGCAGGTCCCAGTAGAGATCGAGCTCGCGCTCCAAGAAGCTCGGCACCGCCGCGGCGATCGCGTGCAGGAGCGCGCCGGCCGTCAGCAGGCCCGCGGCGATCCAGCGGAGTCCCGTCGGCATGCGCCGCCCGAGCGCGGAGAAGACCGCGACGAGCCCCACCAGCAGCAGCACCTCGATCTCGGGCCGCCAGTCGAGCGCCACGCGATTCTCGTTGGCAAGCGGCTCTGGCAGGAACAGCAGCGACATCAGCGCCGTCCCCAGCGCCAACGTCAGCAATGCGCGGACTGGATGGATCGGGCGGATGTGCGCGAAGAACATCAGCGCTCGAAGGCTCGACGCAGGCGCTCGTAGTCCTCGGGCTCGTTATAGGCCTGCGCCATGATGCGGACCCAGAGCCGGCCGTCGGAGACATTGACTGCGGCCTCGATGTTGTGCCGCTCGGCGAGGTGGAGGCGGAGCTCGGTCGAGCGCTCCGGCGTCGCAGGCCCTGCATTCGGCAGCGCGATCACCGCCATCGAAGCGAACATGTCGAGGGGGCCACCGAGCGGCGTGCCCCAGGCTTGGCTCAGCATCCGCGCCATGGCGTGGACGAGCTCGCGGTTCCGCGCGATCAGGCGCGGGCCGCCCATGCGGTGGAAGAACTCGATGCCCGCGGGTGCGCTGAGCCAACCCGCGAGCTCCTTGGTGCCGGTCCAGTCGAACTCCGCGATGAAGCCCTTCTGGTAGCCGTGAGAAATCGTCAGCGGATGGAGCGCGGGCTGCAGGTCGCGGTGCGCCCAGAGGAAGCCGGTGCCGCGCGGCGCCATCATCCACTTGTGCAAATTGGCGACGTAATACTCGACGTCGAGGCCCGCGAGGCTCAGCGGCAGCTGACCGGGGACATGAGCGCCGTCGATCAGCACCGCGGCGCCGACGCGGTGCGAGACCTCGGTTAAGCGCTCCACAGGCAACACCAGCGCGCTGTGTGAGCAGATGTGATCGAAGATCGCGAGCCGGGTGCGGCTCGAGAGCTTCGCCTCGACCGCGGAGACGATGTCGTCGGGACCGCGCACCGGTAGGGGTATCTCGACCTCGACCACATGCGCCCCGGCGCGGCTCGCCACATAGAGCGCGGCGTTACGGATCGCGGGATAGCCCAGGCTGGTGATCAGGATCTCGTCGCCGGGGCGGAAATCGAACGAGCGCAGGACCGCGTTCGCCGCCGACGTCGCATTCTCGCTGAAGACGAGGTCGTCGCCATCGGAGCCCAGCTCCGCCGCGACCTTGCGCGCGGCCTCGCGCAGCGCCGGCCGCGACTCCCGCGACATGAACTTGGTCGGGTTCGCCTCGATGCGGCGCCGCCAGTCGTCCTGCGTCGCCATCACCTTGAGCGGCGTCGAGCCGAAGGAGCCGTGGTTGAGATTGGCGAGGTCGTGCGCGAGGCCCCACTCCGCCTTGGCGGCAGCGCCGTAGAGATTGTTCCCGGAGTCCGCGCTCACGTAAGGACGCTCAAGGCTCCACCACCGCCGCGGCCGCGGGCGAGGCGATGTGCGTCATGCCGGTGTTGCGGCCCGTGGTGGTCTGGCGCATCACCGCAGACGCCATCGCGAAGCCCGAGGGATAGACCGCGCTCTCGACGCGCTCCACCGGGAAGCGCGCGCCGAGCGCCGCCACGATCGCGGGGTCCATCCGCATGTCGCAGAGGACGGAGGCGGTGCTGGCGTCGAGCCGCGGCGTCTCGAAGGCTTGCTGCAGCGACATCTCGAAATCGACCAGGAACGACGTGAGCTGCGCCACCGCAGGAATGATGCGCCTTCCGCCGCAGGCGCCGAGCGCGACCCAGGGCTTGCCCTTCCGAACCAGCAGCGCCGGGCACATGTTGGCGAGCGGCTTCTTGCCGGGCGCGATGGAGTTGACGCGGTCGGGCGTCGGGTCGAACCACATCATGCCGTTGTTCATGGGGATGCCCGTCTCCGGCAGCACCACCTTGGAGCCGAAGCGCGAGAGCAGCGTATTGGTGAGCGCCACCATGTTGCCGTCGCTGTCGACCACCGAGAGATGCGTGGTGTTGGTGAGCGCGGGCATCGCGTGGCCGAGCGTCTCCAGCCGCTCGGCGAAGGCGTCGCGCAGCGCCTCGGCGTAGGCGAGGAACACGCCGGCATCGGGATAGCCCGCGGTGGCGCCGGGGATGCGCTTTGCGAGCGTCGCCATCGCCTTCAGGAGCGTAGTGCCGCCGGTAAGCAGCGGCGCCGCATTGATGGTGACGCCGCGATAGTCGAGCCGCTGGGGATCGACGACCTGCGCGCGGTACGTCGCAAGATCGTGAGCGGAGATCACGCTGCCGCCGGCATTGAGATCGGCGACGATGGCGCGCGCGAGTTCGCCCTCGTAGAAATCGCGCGGTCCCGCCTTCTGCAGGCGGCGATAGGTGCGGGCAAGCGCCTTCAGCGGGAGATAGCGGATCGTATCGGCGGGCGGCGGCACCGGTGGCAGGTCATTCGGCAGATAGACCGCGCGCGAGCCCGGAAACTCCCGGAGCTCGGCCGCGCAAAGCGACACATTGAGACTGCTGTGCCAGTCGACCGGAAGGCCTCGTTCGGCGAGCCGCGCCGCGGGCTCGATCACCTCGGCGAAGGACTTGCGCCCGAAACTCTCGAGCGCGAGTGCCAGGCCCGCGACGGAGCCGGGGATACAGATCGATTCGAAGCCCTTGGCGTTGCGGTCGCCCTCGACCATGGGCCACCCGAAGAGGTCGGCGCTGACGCCGCCCGCGATCGGGTACCGCTTTGCATCGGTCGCGGCGGCCGAGACCAGGGTGAAGTCGACCACCTTCACGTCTCCGGTCTTGGCCGCGCCATAGACCAGAAGCCCCGACCCGCCGATCCCGCTCATCCACGGCTCGACCACGCCGAGCGCCAGCGCGGTCGCCACCGCCGCGTCGACGGCATTGCCGCCCTGGGCCAGGATCTCGGCGCCGCACTCCGCCGCGCGCCAATGCTGCGCCACCACGATGCCGCGGTCGGACACCTTCGGCGGCTTCGCCAGGACCCATTGCTCGATCGGACGCGCAGACTCGGTCATCGGGGCTCGCAGGGCCGGTTAAGGAGTGGGGTGGCCGATTCTCCACATCCCAGCCCCCGGTTCAAGCGCCGGCCGGGTGCCTCGGCATCCGGTCAGTTAATGCGGGTCTGCCGCTCCGCCGCCATGTGCTGGCAAGCGTCGAGGACCATGGAGACGGTGATCTCATGGGTCATGCAATGATATCGGTCGGGTCGAGCGCACCACTCGCCAAAAGGGCTGGCGAGCTCACCGTGAATCGCGCGGTCGATGCGTTCTTTGATCGCCGCATCGCTCAGTTGGTGTATGCAGGGATGCGCTGCACATTCTGGCGAGACCGCCCTTGCCCCCCAGCCGAGCTTACCATGCCGGAATGGCAAGCGGTTTGCGCCAGCGACAACCGAGTAGATGCCGACGATTCCGATTTCTGTGGCACCCGCGAGCTGCACCGGTCCCCCATCGGTGCAAACCAGTAGATGAGCACGTCGCATCAGGGCCACGGTCGCGAGAGGCTCGAGGCGATCGACGATTGTAATAAGGCCGGCAACAGCGAGTTCATGCACGCCGCGGTCGTTCCGTGTGGTTCGGCTGCCGATGACGACCACCTGATGGCCGGCCAGGATGAGGCGAGAGGCAAGTTCCTCCCATCGTGCCTGCGGCCAGGTTCGATTGGCGTCACCTGAGCCCGGGTGAACCAAGATTCGCGCCTTGCCGGCAGGAAGCGGCGGCCAAGCCGCGATCGCTTCTTCGGCCCGAGCTTCCGCTCTCGGATCCGATCGCAACTCTATGTCCTTGAGATGCGGCGGCGCTTCGACGTTAAAAAAAGCCAGATAGGCATCGACCTGATGCCTCGGCGCGACGCTAAATCGATAGTAGGACACATCGACCCCCAAGACCGCTTCGGGTGGATATGGCGCGCTCGCACTCTTGAGGCTCTCCCAATCAGAGAACGCGTCGTCCACGTGCCGGCAGGCCTTCGCAAGCTCTCGATAGGCGGGCATCACGCCCAGGAAGAGAGGGCAGTTGAAACGCGCCTTCAGAGCCTTGGCGGCGGCCAATATCATCAGCACATCTCCCATGCCGGTGCGGCAGACAAGATGGATGGCACTTGGCGCAATCAGAGCCGCAATCTCCCTCTCCGGTGACAATCTAGTCGGATGCGCCTGGCTGGACTACTCCTCCGAGCGCGTGCTCCGGGTGCGCTTGAGGGCGGAGCGGCGCCGCTTCGTCTCGAGACGGCGGCGGCGGGAGGCCGACGTGGGCTTGGTGGGCTTGCGCGGCACCGGCGGCACCGCGGCCCGGCGGATGAGGTTGACGAGGCGGTCGAGGGCGTCGCGCCGGTTCGCCTCCTGGGTGCGGTGCCGCTGGGCCGTGATCACCAGGACGCCATCGAGCGTGAGGCGGCGACCCGTGAGCCGCATGAGCCGCTGGCGCACGTCCTCCGGCAGCGAGGGCGAGTGGCGCACGTCGAAACGCAGCTGGACGGCCGACGCCACCTTGTTGACGTTCTGACCGCCCGGCCCGGAGGCACGTACGAAACTCTCCGCGAGCTCGGACTCATCGATCGACAGCGTGGGCGTGATCGGGATCATGGCGGCGACACTATAGCCGGGGGCGCGCTTCCCTAAGCCGGTAATCCGCGCTATGGGCGTGACACGATGCGCGTCGACGAATTCGATTTCGAGCTGCCGAGAGAGCTGATCGCGGATCATCCCGTGGAGCCGCGGGAGGCGGCGCGGCTCCTGGTGGTGGCCGACGAGCTCGAGGATCGGTGCGTGGCGGATCTGCCGAGGCTCCTCCGGCGCGGCGACCTCCTGGTGTTCAACGACACCAAGGTGCTGCCGGTGCGGCTGGTCGGCGCGCGCGGTCAGGCCTCAGTCGAAGTGACGCTGCATCGCGACCTCGGCCAGGGCGTGTGGCTCGCTTTCGCCAGAGGTGCGAAACGCCTCAAGACCGGCGACCGCTTGGTCTTCGCGGAGGATTTCTCCGCGGAGGTCACGGGCAAGACGCCCGCGGGCGAGGTGGCGCTGCATTTCGACCTCACCGCCGCAGCGTTCCGCGCGGCGCTCGACCGGCACGGGAGCATGCCGCTGCCGCCCTACATCAAGCGCCCCAGGGGCGGCGATCCCCGCGATATCCGGGATTATCAGACGATCTTCGCGCGCAAGGAGGGCGCGGTGGCGGCACCGACCGCGGGCCTGCATTTCACGGCGCCGCTGATGGCGGCGCTCTCGGCCGCCGGTATCGAGCATTTGACCGTGACCCTCCACGTCGGCGCCGGTACTTTCCTGCCGGTGAAAGTTGAGGAGGTGGGCGACCACGTGATGCACGGCGAGACCGGATTTATCGACGCCGCGACGGCCGAGCGGCTCAACCGCGTGCGCGCCGAGGGCGGGCGCATCGTGGCGGTCGGCACCACCAGCCTGCGCCTCCTCGAGACTGCCGCAGACGAGAGTGGCCGGCTCCAGCCCTTCGCCGGCGAGACCGCGCTCTTCATCACGCCGGGCTATCGCTTCCGCGCCATCGACGCGCTGATCACGAATTTCCACCTGCCGCGCTCGACGCTCTTCATGCTCGTCTCCGCCTTCGCGGGTCTCGATCGCATGAAGCGCGCCTACGCCCACGCGATCGCCGAGCACTACCGGTTCTTCTCCTACGGCGACGCCTGTCTGCTCCTGCCGGAGGCCGCGCGGTGACCACGGGCTTCGCACTGGTCGCCGAGGATGCGGGCGCGCGCCTCGGGCGGATTGAGACGGCGCACGGCGCGGTGGAGACGCCCGCCTTCATGCCTGTCGGCACGGCCGCCACGGTGAAAGGCATGCGCGCCGCGGACGTCGCCGCGACGGGCGCGCAGATCGTGCTCGCCAACACCTATCACCTGATGCTGCGGCCGAGCGCCGAGCGTGTGGAGAAGCTCGGCGGGCTGCACAAGTTCATGGATTGGTCGGGTCCGATCCTCACGGACTCCGGCGGCTTCCAAGTGATGTCGCTCGCAAAACTGCGCGACATCACGGAGACGGGCGTCACCTTCCGCTCGCACCTCGACGGCGCCGCTTACGCCCTGACGCCCGAGCGCTCGGTCGAGATCCAGCGGATGCTCGATGCCGACATCTCGATGGTGCTGGACGAGTGCACGCCCTTTCCCGCGACCGAGGACGAGGCGCGCCGCTCGATGGAGCTGACGCTCGGCTGGGCCGAGCGCTCGAAGCGCGCGTTCTCCGCGCGCGCGGGGTACGGGCTCTTCGGCATCGTGCAGGGCGGCGTCTACCCGGCACTTCGCCGGCGGTGCGCCGAGGCGCTGGTGGCGATCGGCTTCGACGGCTACGCCGTGGGCGGGCTCGCCGTCGGCGAGGGACAGGCGGAGATGTTCCGCGTGCTCGACGAGACCGTGCCAGCGCTGCCGAAGGATCGGCCGCGGTATCTCATGGGCGTCGGCACGCCCGCCGACCTGCTCGGCGCGGTCAAGCGCGGCATCGACCTCTTCGACTGCGTGCTGCCGACGCGCTCGGGCCGCACGCACCAGGCCTTTACCCGCGGCGGCACCGTGAACATGCGAAACGCACGCCACCTCGACGATCCCCGGCCGCTCGATGAAGGCTGCGGCTGCACGGCGTGCACGCGCCACTCGCGCGCCTATCTGCATCATCTCGCGCGCGCCGGCGAGATGCTGGGCGCCATGCTCTTGACCGAGCACAATCTCCGCTACTATGCCGACCTGATGGCCGGCATGCGCCGAGCCATCGCCGACCGCCGCTTCGATGCCTACGCCGCCGGTGTGCTGGAGGCGGAGGCGCGGGGTGATGTGCCGGCGTTGTGAGGGGAGCGCATGGACCCGAGACTAAAGCTCCCACACAACCCCCATTTTCCGTCATGGCCGGGCTTGACCCGGCCATCCACGTCGCGCCACTTCTCAGTGCGCGAGCGTGGGGGCTGGATCTACATCATGACCAACCGCCCCAATGGCATTCTGTACGTTGGAGTCACCGCCGATTTGGCTCGCAGAGTCTGGCAGCATCGTGAAGGACTCATCGAGGGCTTCACGAAACGGTATGGGTTGAAGCGCCTTGTCTATGTGGAACGGTACGACGACATCCGGACCGCGATCCAGCGCGAGAAGAATTTGAAGCACTGGTCTCGGGCATGGAAGGTGCGATTGATTGTTGAAGCGAATCCGAACTGGGATGATCTTTACAGCCGGATCGCCTGAGAAATTCGTGGATGCCCGGCCCAAGGCCGGGCATGACGGGGAAATGGGGACGAGAAGACGTTACCAATGCGCAGCGGCAAGCAACCCACCCTCACCCAGCTCGGCCGACCCACGCCGTTGCCGGAATCACCCGACGCGGCGGTGGTGGAGCGGGTGCGGAATCCGCATCCCGCAAACGTCTACCTCGTGCGATTCACGGCGCCGGAGTTCACGGTGCTGTGCCCGATCACGGGGCAGCCGGATTTCGCGCATTTCGTGATCGACTATGTGCCGCGGCGCTGGCTCGTGGAGAGCAAGTCGCTGAAGCTCTACCTGGGCTCGTTCCGCAACCACGCGGGCTTTCACGAGGACTGCACCCTCGCGATCGCCAAGCGGCTGGTGCGCGAGATCGCGCCCCGTTGGCTCCGGATCGGCGGCTACTGGTTCCCGCGCGGCGGCATGCCGATCGACGTATTCTATCAGACGGGCGCGCCGCCGCGCGGGCTCTGGCTGCCGGACCAGGGCGTCGCCCCCTATCGCGGCCGGGGATGACGGCGGCCGATCCCAAGGCGGCGATCCGCGAGCAAGCGCTCGCGCTGGGGTTCGATGCGGTGGGCTTCGCAGCGGCCTCGCTCGGCGGTGACGCGCGGGCGAATCTCGCGGCCTATCTGGCCAAAGGCTATCACGGCGACATGGGCTGGCTGGCCTCACGCGCCGGTGAGCGCGCGGAGCCGCGGGCGCTCTGGCCCGACGCCAAGACGGTCGTGGTGCTCGGCATGAATTACGGACCCGCCGAGGATCCGCTCGTGGCCCTCGCCGAGCCCGGGCACGGCGCGATCTCCGTCTACGCCCGCGGCCGCGATTACCACGACATCGTGAAGTCGCGACTGAAGACGCTCGCGCGGTTCATCGCCGAGCGCTGGCGCTGCGAGCTCAAGGTCTTCGTCGACACCGCGCCGGTGATGGAGAAGCCACTCGCCGAGCGCGGCGGGATCGGCTGGCAGGGCAAGCACACGAACCTGGTCTCGCGCGCGCTGGGGTCGTGGCTATTCCTGGGCGAGATCTATCTCGCGCTCGACCTCGCGCCCGACGCGACCGAGGCGGATCACTGCGGCGAGTGCCGGCGCTGCCTCGATGTGTGCCCGACGCGCGCCTTCCCGGCGCCCTACCAGCTCGATGCGCGCCGCTGCATCTCCTATCTGACGATCGAGCATAAAGGCCACATCGACGCCGAGCTCCGGCCCCTGATGGGGAACCGCATCTACGGTTGCGACGACTGCCTCGCCGTCTGCCCCTGGAACAAGTTCGCCCACGCGACCCGAGAGCCCGGGTTCGCAGCGAGACCGGCGCTCGCGAGCCCCGAGCTCCGCGCCCTTGCGGCTCTCGACGAAGCCGCATTCCGCTCGCTCTTCTCGGGCTCGCCGATCAAGCGCATCGGCCGCGACCGCTTCGTGCGCAACGTGCTGATCGCCATCGGCAACAGCGGCGAGCCGGGCCTTGTCGAGGCCGTGCGCCCTTTGCTTGCCGACGCCTCGCCGCTGGTGCGCGCGATGGCGGCCTGGGCCTGGCTGCGGTTGGCGCCCGCCGCAGACCGGGAGCGCGCGCGGATTGCACAGCTCGGCTCCGAGAGCGACCCTGCCGTGCGAGCGGAATGGGGGCGACCCGCGGCTTGAGGCTTGCCGCGCGCCGGCCCAGCCCCTAAGTCAGGGCCATTGGAGGCAGGCATGACCACAGAGCATCCGGATTGGCGCACGCACGGCGTGCGCGTCGTCAAAGGCACCGAGCTCGACATCAACACGGCGCAGACGCCGGGCATGAACCGGGCGGCGGCGATCACCTACGCCCGCGCCGGCGCCCAGAAGCTCTGGGCCGGCACAGTGACCATTCACCCCAACGCCAAGACCGGCGCGCACCACCATGGCGAGGTCGAGAGCGTGATCTATGTGGTCCGCGGCAAGGCGCGCATGCGCTGGGGCGAGAAGCTCGAGTACATGGCGGAGGCGGGGCCCGGAGATTTCATCTACGTCCCGCCCTATGTGCCGCATCAGGAGATCAACGCCAATCCCAATGAGCCATTGGACTGCGTGCTCGTCCGCAGCGGCCAGGAGCCCGTCGTGGTGAACCTCGACATCCCCGTGGTGGAGACGCCCGAGGAAGTCCGCTGGATCGATAACATTCACAAAACCTGAACGCGCAATCGCCCATGGTGCCCTCACGGGCGCGCGAGTGGCCGGGCCGGCGCGCCCCGTGATAGGGTGCGGTCGCCAAGCGAATGGGGGGCTTCATGCGCAAGTGGATCATCGCTCTTGTGGTCGTCGTCATTGCGGGGGCGGGCGGCTACTACGGCTGGACGCGCCTCCATGAGAACGCCGGCGAGCAGGTCCGGGCCGGGCTCGATCAGTGGATCAAGACCCTGCCGCCCGACTATGCCGTCACCTACAAGACCGTCGACTACAACGTCGCGACCGACACGGCGACGCTCGGCAGCCTGACCGCCAAGGGAACCGGCGCGCAGCCCTTCGACCTCACGATCGACCAGGTCGAGGTCAGCAAGCCCGCCAAGGATTTCTCTACGGCCTGGGCGCAAGCCGCCGCCAACCCCGCGGCCCTTGCGCCGGACAAGGCGCTGCCGGTCGCCGGCAGCATCGTGGTCAAGGGTGTCACCTTCCACTTCGGTCCGGCGTCGGCGACCATGGCGTCGGCCAAGCTCGATGGCCTCAAGGTCTATCCGTGGGCGCTGCTGCACCAGGGTGTCCCGACCCTCGCGGATCTGAAGGCCACCATGACGGCCCCGCGCACCGGCCCACCGCAGCTTGCGGACATGCTACCGCTGATCCGGTTCGAGGCGTCGCTCCTGCTTGGGATCGGCTACGAAGCCTATACGGCGGAGACTCTGCAGGTCACCGGGACGATGCCGGCCACCCCCCAGATGCCGGCGACCGACGTCACCTACACCATTAAGAAATTCGGCGGCAGCGGCTTCGACCGCGGCACGCGCGGCGACGCGCAACTCGAGGGTGCCACGATCAAGGCGGCGCCGCTCGGCACCGTCACGATC
>DATEGF010000371.1:0-4264 GCA_035280245.1 Allostellaceae bacterium | reverse complement strand
CGCGATCGCGGGCGTCATCAGGCAGCTCGCGCCCCCGTGCAGGATCTCGGCGAGCAGCACCATCGGAAAGATCGGCCAGACCGCGAGCGCGAGGGCGCTTCCCGCGATCGCCAAGGCTGCCGCCGCGGCAACCGCCCGCTTCGATGCGATCGCGTCGACCAGGATGCCCGCGGGCACTTGCCCCAGGAGCGCGAACCCGCCGCTCACCGTGAGCACCAGCCCGATGTCGACCTGGGTCCACTTCTCGGTCGTGAGGTAGACCGAGATGAACGGACCGAACCCGGTCTGGACGTTCGCGATGAAGAAGTTGAGCCAATCGAGCCCCGCGCGGCTGCTCGCCGATGGCGCGGGCGTGACGTCGACAACAGTCCCGCTTGCGGCGCTGGGGTCGCGCTGACGGCTCTCCCGCCACGTGAGGCCCGAAACCAGAGCGCTTACTCCGGCTTTGCCGGCTCGTCCTGCGGCAGGGGATGCGTGACCCCGGCCGCGCCCAGGATGACCACCGGTTTCTTGTCGGCATATTCCGGGGCCGCCTTCACCTGATCCTTGGTGAGGTCGAGGATGACCGGGCTCGGACTGGCGCCGGGCGTGAAGTGCAACGCATTCCAATCGACCGCGATCTTCCGGCTACCGACGCCGAGGAACCCGCCGAAGTCGATGACCGCCGCGCGCGGCTCGCCCGTGGCATCGACGATGACGTCGACGATGCGTCCCATGTCCTCGCTCGTGGCGCTGCGCACGTCCTTGCCCAGAACGCCTTGGACGTCGCTCTTGCTCATCACGGTCGCGTTGGGAGGCGTGCCCGGCGGCACCGTCGCTTGCGGTCCCCGTGGCGCCGGTGTGTCGGCCGGTCCGGCATCCGCCTTGGTCGGCTCGGGCGCGGGGACTTGCGCATGAGCGAGCGCAATCACGGCAAACGCGCCGCCCGCGGCGGCCAATGTCATCGCGCCCGCGCGCAGGGCGAAACGCAGGCCGCACGCCACCTCCGCAACTCTCAGCTGAATTGCCCGCCGTTCTCGATCCACCCACGACGCCGCTTGGTTGTGGCAAGCGACCTTGCTCGGATCACCTTGAAGTCAATCAATCCCCACGGAGATCACAGCGCCGGGACAGCGATTGCCAAGGTCGCGTCTACTCCCTCTTGCTCAAGCGGGCCGCGACTCGCGGAACAACTCACCCAATCGCGGCGACGAAACCAGATAAGTGCTTTCAGTCGTTGGTTGATCAGGAATGTGGACAGGGCCAACAAATACGCCCAATGCCCGCCAATTTCTCCGCATCAGCGGGCAGCCTGTAATCATTAATAAAGGGGTCGTGCCCATACTTTTGCACGCTGGGGCTGGGTCCCCAACACAGGCTGGAGCCCGGTCGGTCATGACGAGCGACCCCGTCGAGAGCAGAACGATACCGATTTCCGAGGAAGCGGCGGCAGCCTTGCGCAGCACCGTGCGCAAACGGGTGCTCTGGGCGGCGAAGCTCGCGCGTGGCGCCAAGCGATACGACTGCGTTGTGGTCGATCTCTCGCTGGGCGGTGCCCGCATTCATCTGGCGCAGCCCGTGCCCAAGGGCGAGATGGTGACGCTCCAGCTCGACCGTCTGGGCCCGCTCCGCGCCGAGGTCGTCTGGCAGGAGGAGCAGTCGATCGGCCTCCGCTTCGTCGACGACGCCAAGACCATCGCAGACACGATCGGCAGCCGGCTCCCGCTGGCGACAAATACACCTGCCGCCAAGTCGGCCTAAGTCTTCCCTCATTGCTTTTCTTCACCTGCTCGGTGACTGCTGTTGTACTCCGAGCCGGCTGACTTGTCGGAGCATGACCACTCTGTCATGATTCGAATAAATAGGGGTGGGCCGAGCCCGGCCAAGATTTGCCGGTAATCGAGAACCAGCACTCTTCTATCAGGGGGGATTCGCTCATGTGGAACCAAGTCTACAATCCGCTCAACAGCGAGATTCTATCGACGCTCGCGGCAGCGGTTCCAGTGGTCACGCTGCTCGTCCTTTTGGCCTCGGGGAGAGTCAAGGCGCACCTCGCAGCGGTGATTGCGCTCGTCGCGGCGATCGCGGTCGCGACCGTGATCTTCACCATGCCCATGGGCCTGGCGTTCCGGGCTGCCATTCTCGGCGTCGTTACTGGCTTCTTCCCCATCGGCTGGATCGTGCTCAATGTCATCTTTCTCTACCAGCTCACCAAGGAAACCGGCGCTTTCGAGACGCTGCAGACCACCATCGGCAGCGTCTCGCCCGATCGCCGGCTGCAGCTCCTGCTGATCGCCTTCTGCTTCGGCGCGTTCTTCGAGGGTGCTTCCGGCTTCGGCACGCCGGTCGCGGTCACCGCTGCGATCCTTATCGGCCTCGGCTTCTCGCCGCTGGCTGCTTCCGGTCTTTCGCTGATTGCCAACACAGCGCCGGTCGCCTATGGCGCGTTGGGTACGCCGATCGCGGGCCTCGCCAGCGTCACCGGCCTCGATCCCGGCCTCCTGGGCGCCATGGTCGGACGACAGTTGCCGTTCTTCTCGCTCATCGTGCCGTTCTGGCTCATCTGGGCCTTCGCCGGCTGGCGGGGGATGGTGGCGATCTGGCCCGCCATTCTCGTCTGCGGCGTGTCCTTCGCGATCCCACAGTACCTGATCTCCAACTTCGTCAATCCCTGGATCGTGGACATCGGCGCCTCGCTGATCTCCATGGCCTGCTTGATCGTCTTCCTGAAGGTCTGGCATCCGGCGGAGCTCTGGACCTCCCCCGCGCTCCGGGGCCGTGACGATTCCGCCGCCACCATGCCGACGCGCGCGCCGGCGCCGACCCGGGAGCCGACTGGTCGCGAGATCACGATGTCGATCGTGCCGTGGGTCATCGTCTGCGCAGTGTTGCTGATCTGGGGGACCAACTGGTTCAAGGGCGCCGTGAACCCCTATACGACCTGGAGCTACGCGGTCCCCGATCTCCACAATCTGATCAGCAAGATGCCGCCCGTCGTGGCGAAGCCGACGCCGGAAGGCGCGGTCTTCGCCTTCACCTGGCTCTCCTACACGGGCTCGGGGATGCTGATCGCGGCGATCATTGCCGGCTTTGTCATGGGCTTCTCGCCGGGTCGGCTGGTGGCGGTTTACGGTCGGACGCTCAAGGTCTGCGCAGTGTCGCTGATCACCATCTCGGCGATGCTGGGGATCGGTACGCTGACGCGGCTCTCGGGTCTCGACGCCACGCTGGGCCTCGCCTTCGCCCATGCGGGCGTGCTCTATCCCTTTTTCGGCACGCTCCTTGGCTGGCTCGGCGTGGCCCTCACCGGCTCCGATACCGCCTCCAACGTCCTCTTCGGCAATCTGCAGAAGATCACCTCCGAGCAGCTGGGCTTGTCGCCGATCCTGATGAGTGCCGCCAATTCATCGGGGGGCGTCATGGGCAAGATGATCGACGCGCAATCGATCGTGGTGGCCTCGACCGCGACCAATTGGTTCGGCCACGAGGGCTCGATCCTACGCTACGTGTTCTTCCACTCGATCGCGCTCGCCTGCCTCGTGGGCATCCTCGTGATGCTGCAGGCTTATGTCTTCACCGGCATGATCGTGCACTAACACCGAGGATGTCGAGGCGGCCGCTCACGCCGCCTCGATCCGGGGTCGGGCCCTGACCGGAAGGCGGCCCCGGTCAGCTCGCGGCCGACTCGACCCTGAGCGTCATCCCCTCGGTGCCGACCACGCGCACAGCGTGGCCGGCCTCGAGGTCCGGTCCCTTCAGGTGCCAGAGCGTGTCGCCGATGAAGGCGCGGCCCTGGCCGTGGGCGATCGGCTCCGACAGCACGAGCGTGCGACCCATGTGTTGCGCCGCGCGATCGTTGATCAGCTCTTGGCGGGTCGTGTGGCGCGAATGCTCGCGGATCCGCGCGCGGATGATCCAGGCCGGTACCAGCAACGCCATCGAGAGCGCGCCGAAACCCACATAGAGCGTGGTGGGCTCGAGGCCGGGCGTGAGCCAAGCGCCGATGCCGACCAGGATCGCCGCGAGGCCGAACCAGATCAGTACGAAGGTCTGGGTTACCGTCTCGAGCGCGGCGAGTGCGAGACCCGCCGCGAGCCACATCCAGTAGGTCACGGCGATCTCCTCAGCTCGGCGCCTGGCTCCAGGGCCCCTTCGCGGCGGCGTCGCCGCCCACCTGGGCGACCGAGCCCGTGCTCAGGCCCGGCGCCGCGGCGACGGGTGCCGGTGCCACCGGTGCCGCACTCGGACGGCCGCCACCGAACACCTCCTTCACGATCTCGCCGAC
>DATEGF010000370.1:0-4230 GCA_035280245.1 Allostellaceae bacterium | reverse complement strand
ACATTCGAAGGAATGTCGCGTCGTCGTCGTTGACGATACGCCTCTCGCCACACAGTAGTCCGTACAACTAGTTCTTCAGCACAGTGATTTTGATTTTGACTTTTTGGTTGAGGCTTGCGAGGTGCCCCTTCCGCCCTCATTCTGAGGAGCGCGCATCACGCGGTGCGAACTCGCAACCGCCCTGGGGGTGCGCGCGTCTCGAAGAATGGGGGCGGCCCCATGCTTCGAGACGCATCGCAGCGCAGCCGAACTTGTTGAAAGTCAGTGCCTGTGGGCGCTGCGATGCTCCTCAGCATGAGGCCGGAAGCAAGGCTGTGCCGGCGGCGACAGATCTGCGAGGGGTTCAGCCAGTCAAAATCACTGTGCAGCCCTACTAACCTCGAATCGCCCCGTACTGCGGCAGCTCGTTGGTCTGGTAGCCCTGGATCACCCGCTCCGAGCCGAAGCCCCAGTAGTTCCGCAGCGTCTCGGGGCCATGCATCTTCGGGTACAGCGGGAATTCTTGATGCCACGGGCGCGGATCGAAGTAGCCCAGCTCCTCGTCCTTCATCTGGTCCATCTCGGTGAAGATCTCGACCCGCACGAGGTCGGCGTTGCGGTGATAGGTGGCGACGTTGTGGCCGATGATGTGGCGGCCCGGCCCCCACACGAGGTGCACCTTGTTGTGCGCGAGATAGTCCACCGCCTTGTGGATCTCCGACCAGTCGACCACCTCGAAGGCGATGTGATGCAGCTGCGGCTTCTCGTCGATGATGAAGTTGAGCGTATGGTGATCGGTATTGCAGCGCAGGAAGACGAAGAAATCGCCGCGCCAGTCGGACACGCGGAAGCCGAGCACGTCGCTGTAGAACTTGACGATCTGCTGCACGTCGAGCACGCGGTAGGCGACGTGGCCGAGCTTGAGGATGTTGAAGATGTTCGGCGTCTCGTCGCGCTTGGCGAACTTGTACTCGGCGTAGAGGTCGAGCGGCGTGCCTTTCGGGTCCTCGAAGCTCACCGCTTCCGCGACGCCGGGCGAGACGTCCTTGCGGCGCTCGGCCTTGAAGCCCATCCGGCCGAGTTCCTTGACCACGTCGTTGAGATCGGCGCCGGGCGCGATCTGGAACGACAGGCGCTTGAGCTCGCCCGGCTTGCCCTTCACCAGCTCGATCGCTTCGAGCCCCTGCTTGGTGGCGAGGAACACCCGGTCCTTGCCGCGCTCGATGACGCTCAGGCCGAGCAGGCGGCTGTAATAGTCGACCTGCGTGTCGAGGTCCGGCGTAGCGATGGTGGCGTGCCCGAGCCGCTTGACCTTGATCATGGTGAATCTCCTAACGCTGTTGACTGGCCCGCTATTCCCGCTGTCGTCCCCGCGAAGGCGGGGACCCATGAACACCGGCCTCTGGAATATGGGTCCCCGCTTTCGCGGGGACGACGGTAGAGGGTACCGTGCCTCCTTATGCGGTATGAGCGCGCACTGCGATCTCGAACTCGCCGATCTGATCGCACTTGCCGCGCAGCACGTCGCCGGGCTTGACCGGGCTCACGCCCTGCGGCGTGCCGGTGTAGTACACGTCGCCCGGACAGAGCGTGTAGAACGAGGACGCGAACTCGATCAGCCGGCCGATGTCGTAGATCAGGTCCTTGGTCTCGGCGGTCTGCTTGAGCTCGCCGTTGACGGTGAGCGTGATCTTGATGTCGTCGGGATTGGCGATCTCGTCAGCGGTCACGAACCAGGGTCCGAGCACCGAATAGCCGTCGATCGACTTGCGGAAGCTTCGGTCCTCGCCGCCGCGGCAGGTCATGTCGAGCCCGAGGGTGTAGCCCGCGATATACTCCTTCGCCTTGTCCTTCGGGATGTCGGTGCCCTGCCTGCCGATGATCGCGACCAGCTCGATCTCGTGCTCGTTGGTGCGGTCGAGGAAGCGCAGCGGAATGCCCTCCGAGGGGCCGACAACCGAGGAATTGGACTTAAGGAAAATTCCGGCCTTGCCGATGTCGGGCGGCTGGCGCTGGGTCGCGTCGCGAGGGAGGTCGGTGCGGCTGCGCATCTCCTCGATGTGCTTGCGATAGTTCGTCGGCGCCGCCATGCACTTCGATGGGCGCGCGACCGGCGAGAGCAACTTGACCGACGAGAGAGGCTTGCCGGGAGCCTTCTTCGCCATCTCCTCGATCCGCGGGCGCCAGGTCGGCAGCGCGGCGATGACGGCGTCGCCCTTCATGTCGTAACGGGCGCTCTTTCTGATCTCGTCCTGCGCGGCGGTCACGTCGTGCACCATGTTTCCGATCACGACGCCGAGCCGGTCCTCGTCAAATCGGCAAAGCTTCATTTCTTATCTCTCCCCTTGAAACTGTCATCCCTGTAGCTGGTAAGCCGGTCGGCAGTGCTTGGCAAGACGATCGCGGCGTCAACCATGACCCCTCGTTCGCCAAAGAATTCCGGCGAAATGGTAGCCGGCGCGATGCGTCGCCGCCCTTGCCGTGCCAGCAGTAGACCTCGAACCGCCCTCATCCTGAGGAGCGCGCGCATTGCGAGAAGCACGAGTTACGAACTTCGGTGAGGCGCGCGCGTCTCGAAGGATGGGGGCGGCCCCATGCTTCGAGACGCATCGCAGCTTGCAGCCGAGCATGTAGCAACAATCGAGTATATGCGCGCTGCGATGCTCCTCAGAGGGTGTGAATCTTTGGACATTTGTTGAGCGAGTGTAGCGGATCGGCTGTCGGATGTGATTCCCTGCGATCATTGATTCGCGGGAGAAGGTGATGGCCGGCGACGAACTGTTTGGAGTGCTTCCCGATCGGGCGATGCCGCGGGCGGATACGCGCGGAGCGCCGCGACTGCGCGAGCCGGTGCGCGATCAGATCGAACTGCGAGCGGTGGATATCGACGGCCTGATCGGCCAAGACCATCGGGCACGGATATTTTGGGGCTATGTGGAGCGGGTCGATCTGCGCGAGCTTGAGGATCGGATCAAGGCGCGGGAGAACACGCCCGGCCATCCTGCGATTTCGCCGCGGCTGATGGTGGCGCTGTGGCTTTACGCCACCAGCGAAGGGGTGGGCAGCGCCCGGGCGCTGGCGCGGCTGTGCGAGAGCCACGATGCGTATCGCTGGCTGTGCGGCGGGGTTTCGGTGAACTATCACACGCTGGCGGACTTCCGCATCGATTGCGCCGATCTGCTGGACCGGCTGCTGACCGAACACGTGCTGGCGCTGGCGGAGGCCGGCATCATCGATCTTGCCGTGCTGACGCAGGACGGGGTGCGGGTCCGGGCGAGCGCGGGAGCGGCCTCGTTCCGGCGCGCGGCCACGCTGGAGCAGCGTTTGGCGGTGGCGGGCGCGATCGTGGAAGAGCTCAGGCGCGAGGTGGACGAACATCCGGACGCCAGCAATCAGCGCATCAAGGCGGCCAAGGAGCGGGCGGACCGCGAACGTGTCGAGCGGATCGAGGCGGCGCAGAAGGCGCTGTCCGAGATCGAGGCGCAACGCGAGCGGCGGGAGGAGACCCACGGCAAGCCGAGCAAACCGCAAAAGGAGCCGCGCGCCTCCACCACGGACCCAGACGCACGCGTGATGAAGATGGCCGATGGCGGCTTCCGTCCGGCCTATAACGTGCAGGTGGTCAGCGCCGCCGAGGAGCAGATCGTGGTCGATGTCGCACCCTGCACCGCCGGCTCCGATCGCGGCCTGATGCGGCCAAGGCTTGAGGCCGTGCGCGAGCGTCTGGGGCAGCAGCCCGGCCGCTATCTGGTCGACGGCGGCTTCACCGCCGCGGCTGACGTCGAGTGGGCGCACGCCGAGGGGATCGCAGTCCACTATCCGCCTATGCAATCCAAGCATGGGACCGACCCGTTCCAGCCGCGTCGCGACGACGGGCCGGGCGTGCTGGCTTGGCGCGCCCGGATGGCGAGCGAAGCGGGAAAGGCGCAGTACAAGCGGCGCTCGATCTGCGAGTGCATCCACGCCCGCTGGCGCAACTGGCACCTGCGTCAACTGACCGTGCGAGGCCTCGAAAAGGTCGCTGCCGTCGTGCTCTGGTACGCGCTCGCCAACAACATTCTCCAGGGCTATCGCCTCGCCACCGCATAGGACCGCAGCCACCAACCGATACAGGGCCTCCGACGCCCCGGCCACAAGTCGCTCCTCGTACGCCAGCCTCAAGCCGCACTTGCGTCTACCAAGCGATGCCATCACCATCCGAAACGCCCGCGAACCCGAAAAGCTTCACACGCTCTCAGGATGAGGGCGGAG
>DATEGF010000369.1:0-6162 GCA_035280245.1 Allostellaceae bacterium | reverse complement strand
CGCGCTTCGGCATCTACCGCGACTGGCGCGCGGAGACCCAGACGATCTATTTCGACAAGATCATGTTCTGGAACCAGGACCCGGCAGGTCATCCGGATTGGGGTGTGAGTGCGGGGAAATAAAGTATCGACGGCTTGTGAGAGGCAAAAATCCTCCTCATCCTGAGCCACGCGCGTGAGCGCGTGAGTCGAAGGACGCACGGTTTCTATGCCTGATCGCCTCTCGGACGGTATCGCGCGAGCGCATGCAGCGCTTCGAAGTCGCCTCGGATCAAGGCCTCTTTCTTGGCTCGGCTCCAGCCTTTGATCCGACGTTCGGCCGCGACCGCATCGGTGATGTTCAGAAATTCCCGGTGCCATACGAGCACCACAGGACGCCGCGATGCCGTGTATCTGCCGAAGCTTCCGGCGTTGTGTTGACCGATACGGTCTCCAAGGTCACCTCGCGTGATGCCGACGTAATACGATCCGTCAGCACAGTGGAGAATGTAGACCCAGATGTACCGCAACCGTGCGTCCGTCGACTCACGGCCCTTCGGGCCGTGGCTCAGGATGAGGGCCAATTTTTCTGAGCGCTCTCATGTTCCTTATCCTGAAGCGCCCGCGCTAGCGGGCGGCCGAAGGATGCAACGCTGTCTTACCACGCACCCGTGTTCTTCATCGAGGCCCACGGCTCCGCGATCGGCCTGGCCTTGCCCTTCTGCAGGAGCTCGATCGAGATGTTGTCGGGGGTGCGGACGAAGGCCATGCGGCCGTCGCGGGGCGGGCGGTTGATGGTGACGCCGCCCTCCATGAGCTTCTCGCAGGTCGCGTAGATGTCGTCGACCTCGTAGGCGAGGTGGCCGAAGTTGCGGCCGCCCGTGTAGTCCTCCTTGTCCCAGTTGTAGGTGAGTTCGACCATTGCGGACTTCTCGCGTTTCGCTTTCTCGACGTCGTCGGTGGCGGCGAGGAACACGAGCGTGTACCGGCCCTTCTCGTTCTCGGTGCGGTCCACCTGCACCAGGCCCAGCTTGTTACAGAAGAAATCCAGCGACTGCTCGAGGTTGGTCACCCGGACCATCGTGTGGAGATAGTGCATGCCCATGGTCGGTTCCTTTGCGTCCTGTCGTGGCTCGATGGCGGGGATATGTTCCACCATCGGCAGCGGACGAGCGCAAGACCCAGACAGAGCGCCGCCGTCAAAACGTGGACACGCCGGACCGCGCCGGCCGCGGCTCATCGAGTCGCCAATCATCGCGCCCTTGACGCAGAGGTCGGCGCTCCCCATATCGAACGCAAAACGCGTTCTTGGCCCGAGATTGTCGGTGCTCGTCCAAAACCAATTTTACGAAACGAACCCAACATTTCCGTGTTACATCAACTGGGAAAGCCACTTTGGCTTTCTGGATTTCACAAGCAAAAACCCAATTTTTTCGATTTTTCGGGGTCGAAGCCCGTATTATAGATGCGTATATATGGCAGCGGGCACGCGCCGTCGTCGGCTTGTAGGATAAGAGACCAATGCCCCACGCCGATTTCATCCATCTCCGCGTCCACTCCGCCTATTCGCTTTCGACGGGGGCGATCAAGGTCAAGGAGCTGGTGAAGCTCTGCCAGCGGCACCGCATGCCGGCGGTGGCGGTGACGGATACCGGCAATCTCTTCGGCGCGCTGGAGTTCGCGACGGCGGCGGCCGAGGCCGGCATCCAACCGATCATCGGCTGCGAGCTGCCGATCCGGCGCGCGGGCAACGAGGATGCCTCCGCGCGGATCGGCCGGATCGGTCCTGCGGCAGCGCCGGACACGCTGGTGCTCCTGGTGCAGGACAGCACCGGCTATGCCAATCTCTCGAAGCTCGTGAGCAAAGCCTTTCTCGAGAGCGATGCCGGTGACGCGCCGCAGATCGATCTCGGCGTCCTCGAGGGCATGAGCGACGGGCTGATTGCGCTGACGGGTGGGCCCTCGGGCGCGGTCGGGCGGCTGCTGTCGGAAGGGCAGGGCGAGGCGGCGGAGGCGCTGCTTCTCCGCCTCAAGACGCTGTTCCCCGGCCGGCTCTATATCGAGCTGATGCGACACGCGCTCCCGGCCGAGGACCGGATCGAGGCCGCGCAGGTCGATCTCGCCTACAAGCACAACCTGCCGCTGGTCGCCAGCAACGACGCGCATTTCGCCGACGCGGGTCTCTATGCCGCCCACGACGTGCTGCTCGCGATCGCCGAGGGCACGGTGATGAGCGACCCCAATCGCCGGCGCCTGACGGCCGAGCACCATTTCAAATCGGCGGCGGAGATGCGGATCCTGTTCGCCGACCTGCCGGAGGCCTGCGACAACACGCTGGTGATCGCGCGCCGCTGCGCCTTCATGCCGGAGGCGCAGAAGCCGATCTTGCCGGCGTTCCCCTGCCAGAGCGGGCGCAGCGAGGCCGACGAGCTCCGCGCCATGGCCGCGGAAGGGCTCGATCAGCGCCTCGAGGCCACGGTCTTCAAGCCGGAGATGAGCGCGGCCGAGCGCGACACAGCGGCAAAGCCTCATCGCGACCGGCTCGGCTATGAGCTCGATGTCATCGTGAAGATGGGCTTCGCCGGCTACTTCCTGATCGTCGCCGATTTCATCCAGTGGGCGAAGCGGCAGGGGATACCGGTGGGGCCGGGCCGCGGCTCGGGCGCGGGCTCGGTCGTCGCGTGGTCGCTCACCATCACCGACCTCGATCCGCTCCGCTTCGGGTTGCTGTTCGAGCGCTTCCTCAATCCCGAGCGCATCTCGATGCCGGACTTCGACGTCGACTTTTGCCAGGACCGGCGCGACGAGGTGATCCGCTATGTCCAGGAGAAATACGGCGCCGATCGCGTGGCGCAGATCATCACCTTCGGCAAGCTGCAGGCGCGCGCGGTGCTGCGCGACGTCGGCCGCGTCCTCGAGATGCCGTACGGCCAGGTCGACCGCATCTGCAAGCTCGTGCCGAACAACCCCGCGAACCCCATTCCGCTCGGCAAGGCGATCGAGAGCGAGCCGCAGCTGCAGGCGATGCGCGACGGCGACGAGGCCGTGAAGCGGCTCATGGAGATCGCGCTTCAGCTGGAGGGCCTCTACCGCAACGCCTCCACCCATGCGGCGGGTGTGGTGATCGGCGACCGGCCGCTCGACGAGCTGGTGCCGCTCTACCGCGATCCGCGCTCCAGCATGCCCGCGACACAGTTCAATCTGAAATACGTGGGCCTCGCCGGCCTGGTGAAATTCGACTTCCTCGGCCTCAAGACGCTGACGGTGCTCGAGCGCGCGGTCGAGATCCTGAAGGGCCGCGGCGTCGAGCTCGACCTCGCGCACCTGCCGCTCGACGATGCCAAGAGTTACGAGATGCTCGGCCACGGCGATACCATCGGCGTGTTTCAGCTGGAAGGCCAGGGCATGCGCGACATGCTCCGCCGGATGAAGCCCGACCGCTTCGAGGACATCATCGCGGTGGTGGCGCTCTATCGGCCGGGACCGATGGAGAACATTCCCCGCTACATCTCCGTGAAACACGGCGAGGAGCAGGCGAGCTACCTGCATCCCGCGCTCGAGCCGCTCCTGAAAGAGACCCACGGCATCATGATCTACCAGGAGCAGGTGATGCAGATCGCGCAGTCGCTGGCGGGCTATTCGCTCGGCCACGCCGACATGCTGCGCAGCGCCATGGGCAAGAAGATCCAGGCCGAGATGGACGCGCAGCGCGGTGTCTTCGTGAAGGGCGCAACGGAGCATGGGGTGGCGCCCGCCACGGCCGAGCAGATCTTCGACCAGATGGCGAAGTTCGGCGGCTACGGCTTCAACAAGTCGCATGCCGCCGCCTATGCCGTGGTCGCCTACCAGACCGCCTATCTCAAGGCAAATTATCCAGTCGAGTTCCTGGCAGCGCTGATGACGCTGGACCTCGGCAACACCGACAAGCTCAACACCTTCCGACAGGAGTGCGAGCGCGTCGGCATCAGGCTGCTGCCGCCCGACATCAATCGCTCCGATGCCGAGTTCGCGGTCGAGGACACCTCGGAGGGGCCGGCGATCCGCTACGCGCTCGCGGCGGTCAAGGGCGTGGGCGCGCAGGCGATGCGCGCGGTCGTCGACGAGCGCAAGGCGAATGGACCCTACAGGGACCTGTTCGATTTCGCGCGCCGCCTCGATCTCAAGACCTTCAACAAGCGGCAGTTCGAGAACCTGGCCAAAGCCGGCGCCTTCGATCGCCTCAATGGCAACCGCGCGCAGACCCTCGCCGCCGCCGAGCTGCTGCTACGCCACGCGGGCTCCGTGGCGGCCGATCGCGAGAGCAAGCAGGTGAGCCTGTTCGGCGACATCCCCGAGACGGCGTCACGGGCGGCACTACCGCAGCAGGCGGATTGGCTCCCGATGGAGCGGCTGCAGCAGGAATTCGAAGCGATCGGCTTCTATCTCTCGAGCCATCCGCTCGATGCCTATGGCAAGAGCCTCGAGCGGGTGGGCGTGGTGCGCACGGCGGACCTGCCGGCGCGCCTGGCGCTGGGCGGCGCCCCGCGCTTCAAGCTCGCGGGCATCGTGGTCGGCAAGAAGGAGCGCACCTCCGCGCGCGGCAATCGCTTCGCCTTCCTGCAGATGTCCGACGCCAGCGGCTTCTTCGAGGTGACGGTCTTCTCGGAGGTGCTGGCGCAGTCGCGGAGCCTCCTCGAGGCGGGGCAGCCGCTCCTGGTCACCGCCGACGCGCGCGCCGAGGAGGAGAGCGTCCGCCTCACCGCCCAGAGGATCGAGGCGCTCGACGGCGTCGTGGCGCAAGCGGCGGCGGGACTCAAGGTGTTCGTCAGTGAGCCCGACGCCTTGTCACCGTTCAAGGGGCTGATCACCCGGGAGTCCGGGGGCAAGGGTCGGGTCACGGTCGTGGTGCTATTGGCACCCGCGCGCGAAGTCGAAATCACGCTCCCTGGCGGCTTCCGCATCAGCCCGCGCGTTCGAGCCGCGGTGAAGTCGCTCCCCGGCATCCTCGAGGTGATGGATATCTAGGCCCTCCTCGAGGGGAGAGGGGGCGCTTCTATCAGGACGAAAAGCGCTCTAGCATCTGGCTCTTGCGCGAGCTCAAAACAAGGAGGCACGCCATGCTCAAGATCTGGGGCCGGACCACGTCATCGAACGTCCAGAAAGTATTGTGGGCGTGCGCGGAGATGAACATTCCCTATGAGCGGATCGATGCCGGCCTTCAGTTCGGCCGCACTCGGGACCCCGAGTATCTCGCGCTCAATCCGAATGGTCTCGTGCCCACGATCGAGGATGGCAAGGTCATAATCTGGGAGAGCAACACGATCCTGCGCTATCTCGCGGCGACCCGTGGCTTCGAGAAGCTGCACCCGAAGGACCCGGTGGAGCGGAGCCAGGTGGAGCGCTGGATGGATTGGCAGCTCTCGGTGATCGGGCCGCCGATGGCGACGCTGCTCATGGGCTACTACCGCACGCCGCCCGAGCGGCGCGATGCCGCCGCTCTCGACGCCGCGCACTCCCGCGCGGTCACGGCCTGGAGGATCCTCGAGGACGACCTTAAAGACGGCAAACCCTTCGTCTCTGGGAAGGATCTGACGCTCGCCGATATCACTCTCGGGATGTACGTGCACCGCTGGTACAGCTATCCCGTCGAGCGTCCGTCGATGCCGCATCTCAGGGGCTGGTACGACCGCCTCGCAACGCGACCGCCCTACAAGACCCACATCATGATCCCCGTGAGCTAGAGCTCTGTTTTCCTCGCGCGACGAGCCGCCACGCCAACCCTCGTCGCGCGCGTAACGGTTCGTCGAGCACGCTCAGGGCGAGGCAGCGGTCCAGGCCTTGTAGTCGTCGGGCGAGACGATCGAGAGTTTTTTGACGAAGGCGGTCACCTGCCAGATCTTCTGGTCGTCGGCGCCGATCGCACCGAAGCTCGGCATGCCCGTCATGTTGATGCCGTTCTTGATCACCCAGAAGAGCTGCGCGGGCTCGATGTCCTTGCCGACCTCGGCGAGGTCCGGTGGATCGGGATGCAGCCCTTCGGAGAATTTCGCCCATTTGACGCCCGGCGCACCGTGGCAATTGGCACAGCCGAGCTCGGCAAAGCCGCGGGCGCCTGCCTTCACAACCTCGGGATCGCCGAGTTGGATGGTGGGCTGGTCCGTCGCATGGCGCTGGATCGAGGCACTCCGCACGTTGACGAGTGCCC
>DATEGF010000368.1:0-4537 GCA_035280245.1 Allostellaceae bacterium | reverse complement strand
GGCAGAAACGGCGCGATCTTCGTCCACTGCTCGTCGCTCAGCCAAAACAAGTTGCTTCTCATGCGCCAGGCTCCTATTCCAAGCGCAGAGAATCACTATCCGATTCACGCCTCAAGCAATTTAATGAGTTCTCGCCCTAGTACGAGATGCACAGGATATGGGCGGCGGCTCAGGTTATGAAGTGCACCATGTCGTCGAGCAATGGAAGACGGGTGACGAATTCAGCGAGGATCAAATCGAAGATCCCAGCAACAAAGTTCGGATCCCTTACTATACGCACAAGATGATTCAATCCTTTTATCAACGTAAGAATCCAGACCTCGGCGGTCTGACGCCCCGACAGTTTCTCGAGGGCAAACCCTTTAAAGAGCAGCTGGAGTACGGGAAGAGCGTTCTCAGGAAGTTCGGAGTCATGAAATGAGCGATGTGCAGATTGAGACCTTGCTTACCGAACAACTGATAGAGCGATACGTTAAGGTCTCGCTTGAGCAGTTCGACGCGACACAGATCGACGACGACGAGACGTACAATGAGCTCTTCGACGAGATCAGCGCAATAAGCAAAGTCCTGCGCGACCGCGGCGGAGACGCACATCGGGCTCTGCTTCCGCTCTTGGACCACGAGAATGCGCAGGTTCGATTCAACGCGGCCCATGATTTGCTAACGATCGAGCCGCAACGTGCCCGCGCAGCACTCGAATGGGTAGCAAGGTGGGGGCCGGGCCCGCAGCGGGGGAGCGCAGGCATGTCACTTCGGAGCCTAGATAGCGGCCAGTACAAGCCAACTTGAACGTCTGCACGAGTACCTCGGGTTACATAAGAGTTCTGTGAGCCCTCAGCTGAATAGAACGGCCCTCCGAGTTACCCCAATTTGCAGCTCAAGGCGCCCTCGGGACCCAAACGGGTCTTGGGGGCGCTTATTTTCGTTTCTGGATGTCGCATACGTTTCGCGGGCCAATGCCGATCGGTTGCAAAGCGCAAACCACAGGTGCGCGATCCCGGCCACAACTTGCTGTCGCCTCTTGCCGCCGTGTAACCTTTGACCTCGGCCGCGCGAAAGAGAAGGCAATCGCTCGTCGCAGGCGCTTTGATGCGGGAGGAGGCACGCGTGCCCATGGAGCAGCCGCACCGCGCAGGCGTCTGTGCGTTGGCCGTCATGGCGAAGGCGCCGCGCAGCGGCGAGGTAAAGACGCGTCTCGTCCCGCCGCTGAAGGCCGAAGAGGCGGCAATCCTCAGCACCTGTTTCCTGAAGGACGTTACGGCGAATTTCCTGGCGGCGGCCGAGAGCGCACCGCTGGCGGGCTATATCGCCTATTCGCCGCCAGGATCCGGCGCGGTGTTTCGCGCGCTCGTCCCGCCGGAGATCGAGTTACTGCCGTCGCGGCGCGCGGGATTGGGGCATAGCCTCCTCGATGCCACGGAAGACCTCCTGGCGAGCGGGTATGGTGCTGCGTGCCTCGTGAACTCCGACAGCCCGACGCTTCCCACGTCGATCCTCATCGAGGCGGCCGAGGCGTTGCAAGCGCCAGGTGACCGCGTCATCCTCGGCCCCGCGTCCGATGGTGGCTATTACCTGATCGGCCTGAAGCGGCCGCACCGGCAACTCTTCGAGGAGATCGCCTGGAGCACGGACCGAGTCTTCCGACAGACCGTGGAGCGCGCCGCGAGCATCGGGCTCGATGTCGTGACGCTCCCCGCGTGGTATGACGTCGACGATGCGACTTCGCTCGGCTGGCTCTGTCGTGAGGTGGTCACCGGCCGGCGGCCGCCGGATTGCGGTCGCCCCGGATTCTCCGCTCCCGCTACCAGCAGCTACCTGCGCGCCCTCGCCCTGGCGGGAGACGCCGAGCGCCTCGGCGTCGACCGCGCGATGGTTGATTAATCCGTGGTGAGTGGCCAGCGCATGCGCGCGGTGATGCTAGCGGCGATCGGCGTGGCGTTGCTGGTCCTGACCGGCATCGGGCTCCTGCTGCAGCACGAGGACGCCCATAGCGGCTTCATCGTGCTCGCGCTGGTGCAAGGCGCGTTCTATTTGGGCGCGGTCGGCTTGACATGGCGCGGCGGTTTCTCCCGGAGCGCTCTCGTGGCGATCCTCGCGGTCGCGGCGCTGATGCGGCTCGAGGTTCTCCCCGTGCCGCCCTATCTCTCCGACGACGTCAATCGCTACGTGTGG
This sequence comes from Allostellaceae bacterium, assembly GCA_035280245.1. GTDB lineage: Bacteria > Pseudomonadota > Alphaproteobacteria > ATCC43930 > CGMCC-115725 > DASZHJ01. The sequence goes on along the minus strand of DATEGF010000368.1, from coordinate 2,365 downwards.
GATGGCCGGGTCGAGGCGGCCGGCATCAATCCCTACCGCTATGTCCCCGTCGATCCGCACCTCGCGCCGCTGCGCGACGACGCGATTTTCCCCAATGTCAATCGCAGCACCTATGCGCCAACCATCTATCCGCCGGTCGCCGAGGCCATCTTCCTTATCGCGACGAGCGTGAGCGAATCGCTAACCTGGATGAAGGCGACGATGGTCGGCTGCGAGGTCACGAGCGTGGCGTTGCTGCTTCGCCTGCTCGGGCTCTTCGGCCTGCCGCGCGAGCGGATTCTGATCTACGCGTGGCATCCGCTCGCGCTCTGGGAGTTTGCCGGCAGCGGCCACATCGATGCCGCCGTGATCACCTTCGTGGCGCTGGCACTCTGGGCGCGGCGGCGCGAGGCGGCCTGGCTTACCGGAAGCGCGCTTGCCGCCGCTGCGCTCGTTAAATTCTTCCCGGCGGTCATTTTCCCCGCGCTCTATCGGCGATGGGACTGGAAGATGCCGGCCGCGGCGGCCGCGACGGCCCTCGTCGCCTATCTGCCATTCCTCGGCGCCGGCAGGTCCGTGTTCGGTTTCCTGCCGGGCTATTTGAGCGAGGAGGGTTTGCAGAGCGGCTCGGGATTCTTCTTGTGGAATCTGCTCACGAGCGTGGTACCGCGCCTCTCGGACCTCGGCGTGGCGCCTTATCTGGCATTCGCCGCCGCTGCTCTCGCGTCGCTCGCGATATACGCCATGATGAAGGATACGGGCGACAGCCGCTACCTCGCGGCGGCGATGGCGGTGGCGGTCGCGACGACGGTCCTGCTCTCGCCGCATTATCCCTGGTACTTCACCTGGCTCGTGCCGTTCCTGTGCTTCAGGCCGGTGCCGTCGGTGCTCTATTTGACCGTCGCGAGCCCGCTGCTCTACTTCGTGCCCGGTGGGCCGGACCCGGAGGGTGCCAGGACCGCGTTCGAGGCCGCGATCTACGGGCCGTTCGCCCTGCTTGCGTGCCTGGAGTTACGGCACCATCTTGCCGCGCGCGCCGGCGCGAACTGGATCGAGGCCCAAACATGAGCGCCGAGACAGCCGCCGCCGGGAGTCGTCTCCCGAGTGTGTCGCGCTACTTCGAGCACATCGAGGAAAGCCGCAGTCCCGTTGCCGCGGTGGAGCCGGTCTGTCTCTATCTCGAGACGACCAACCGCTGCAATCTCCTCTGCACCACCTGTCCCCGCACTTTCGAGGATCTGGAGTCGCCCGCCGACATGAGCTGGGAGCTCTTCACCTCGATCGTCGACCAGTTCCCCAAGATCGCGCGCGTCGTCCTGCACGGCGTCGGCGAGCCGATGATGGTGCGGGCGCTGCCGCGGATGATCCGCTATCTCAAGGATCGCGGCGTCTACGTGCTGTTCAACACCAACGGCACGCTGCTCACGCGCCGAAAGGGGAGGGAACTCGTCGATTCTGGGCTGGACGAGCTTCGGGTCTCGCTCGACGCAGCGGAGGCGAAGTCCTTCGCGCTCGTCCGCGGCCGCGACATGTTCGATCGCATCCTCCGCAATGTGCGGGCCTTCACGGCCATGCAAGCGGCGTCGAGGCTCGAGACGCCGCGGGTCTCGCTCTGGCTGACCGGCCTCAAGGAGACCCTCGCGGAGCTGCCGGGCTTCGTGCGCCTCGCGCACGACATCGGCGTGCGCGAAGTCTATCTCCAGCGCCTGGTCTACTTTCCGGGGGGCCAGGGTCTCGCGCGCTCGGAGTCCGCCCTCTTCGAGCAGGTGAACGGACCGGAGCGTGCGCTGATCGCCGAGGCCGCGGCGCTGGCCCAATCTCTCGGCATCGCCTTCAATGCGTCGGGCGCCACCGAGCCCGGCACGAGCCTCAAGCGAGAGCAGGAGCGCCAGCCCTGGTCGCTTTGCCGCCGCCCGTGGACCCTCATGTATTTCACCGCGCACGGCAAGGCGCTGCCCTGCTGCATCGCTCCATTCTCGATGCGGGGCTACGACAGCTTCACCCTTGGCGACGCGACGCAGCAGACTTTGCGCGAGATCTGGAACGGCGAGCGCTATCGGGATTTCCGCCGCGCGCTGCTGAGCGACGCGCCGCCAGCCGCTTGCTCGAGCTGCGGCCTGCGCTGGAGCCTCTGAGGCCCGCGTTGCGCGTCTCGGCCGTCATCCCCGCGCTCGACGAGGAGGGGACCATCGCGGCGGTGGTCCGCGCGATCCCGGCGCACCTCGTTTCCGAGATCATCGTCGTCGACAACGGCTCCACCGACCAGACGGCGGCGCGTGCGCGGGAGGCTGGGGCCCGCGTCGTACGGCAGCCGCTGCGCGGCTACGGCCGCGCTTGCAAGGCGGGCGTGGAGGCCGTCTCGCCGCTCGCGGACGTGGTGGTGTTC
>DATEGF010000367.1:0-17395 GCA_035280245.1 Allostellaceae bacterium | reverse complement strand
GGCAGAAACGGCGCGATCTTCGTCCACTGCTCGTCGCTCAGCCAAAACAAGTTGCTTCTCATGCGCCAGGCTCCTATTCCAAGCGCAGAGAATCACTATCCGATTCACGCCTCAAGCAATTTAATGAGTTCTCGCCCTAGTTCTGTGCGACGCGGAGCGCGCTCGGAGAGACGATCGCGCACTCGTGGTGCTTCTTGTGGAGCGCCTGGCAGGCGTGCTCGGCGTCCTTCTCGCTGAAGCCGCCGATGCGCGCGCGGTAGAGTTTGTCCTTGGAGACGCTGACGGCGTGACCCTTGGCGCTCGGGAGCGCAGAGAGCGCGGCGCGGGCGGCCTTCTCGGCAGCACTCTGCTGGGCGAAGGCGCCGACCTGGATGCCCCAGCGGCCGGTCTCGGTCTCGCGGCCGGGCTTCGACGTGGTCGAGGCCTCGGCGGTGCCGATCGGCGACAGGTGCTTCAGCACGCGCTTGGCGCGGGCGCCGAGGCTCTGGGATTCGAAGGCGCCGTCGCTGCTGGCGAAGCTCTGCGCCGGGTTCGCCGTGGCGACCAGGGTGCTCGAGGTGTCAGGCGCGGTGCGGTCGAAGCCGTCGTTCAGCAGCGCCGCCATCCTTCGGTCGCGCGCAGGACCGCTGTCGCCGCCCAGCACCACGCCGATGAGCCGCCGGCCATTGCGCACGGCCGAGGCCGCAAGATTGAAGCCGGACGCCCGGATATAGCCAGTCTTGATGCCGTCCATACCGTCGAAGCGATCCATCAGGTGATTGTGGGTGGTGATCACCTCGCCGCGGAAGATGAACTCGCGGGTGGCGAAGTAGGGATACATGTCCGGGAAGTCGCGATAAAGCGCGCGGGCGAGCTTCGCGAGGTCGCGCGCGGTGGTGATCTGCTCGGGATCGGGCAGGCCGGAGGCATTGTGGAAGTAGGTGTGGGTCATGCCGAGGGCGTGCGCCTTGGCGGTCATCTTCTGCGCGAAGAGTGCTTCGCTGCCGCCGAGCCATTCCGCGGCGACCACCGCGGCGTCATTGGCCGAGCGCGTCACCAGGCCGAGGATCACGTCCCTGACGGCGATGGTCTCGCCGGGCTCGAGGTCGAGCTTGGTGGGCGACTGCGAGGCCGCGTAATCGGAGACCGGCAACTGCGTGTCGAGCTTGATGCGGCCGTGATCGAGCGCCTCGAAGATCAGGTAGAGCGTCATCATCTTGGTGAGCGAGGCCGGATAGTGCGACGAGTCCGCGTTGGACTCGCTGATCACCGTGCCGGTGTCGGCGTCCATCACGATCGATGTCAGGGGCTGACGGCCGCCCGAGGCGACATGTGCCGAATGCGCGAAATGAGCCTTGCGACTGGCATCGGCGGAGCCCATCGGCCACACCGCCATGACCAGTGCCAGCACGGCGATGGCGGCATAGGCCCGCGCATCGCGCAATCCACCTAGACCCCGAACTCCCACGATGCGCCCTCCGCCAAGGTTCGGCCACAATCCAAGCACAGCAAGGTTAAGGAAGTCTGGCAAGGATGTCCATGATTTCCCGAGGTTATGCGGGAAATACGTATGCGACAGGTTTGAATCCATTCGTTAATTTCGCGTCCCAGGATAGTGCAGGGTTATGTTGCGGCGCAACCGTCCGTCGGACGAGAGAGTGTCACCACCCTTGCAGATACAGCAATCATCGTGTTATCAGCCGATAGTGCAGTGCAGCATAAATAGCGAGGGAGCAGGCAACGATGGCAAAGAAGTCCGGGAAGAGTACAGCCGACGTGGCGGCGGCACCTGTGACGCTGGTCTCAGCGCCGTCTTGGCCCACGGTGCGCGGCGCGGCCGAACGAATCCTGATCGGCTATGAGGGTTTCGCAATCCAGGGGAAGCACACCCTTTCCGCTTTGGTAGCCGCCAATGCCGCGCTGAGCCAGGCGGTCGAGCGCATGAGCCTCGAGGTCGTGAGCCTCGGACGTGCGACGGTGGAAAACGCGGCCACCACGGGTGCGGCCTTGGTGGACGCGACGTCGCTCGAGGACGTCGTGGCGCTGCAATACGAATTCGCCAGGAATTGCGTCGAGCGCTTCATCGTTGGCGGCGCACGGCTCAGCGAGCTCGGGCTCAAGGCCGCGGGCGAGGTCTACGAGCCCCTTGGCGCGCGCGCCGAGCAGGCGATCGAGGCGCTGAAGAAGCCCATCGCGGCATAACTGTCATCGCCGGCATGCAAGAGCCGGCCCCGTACATCGCCGGGCTCGGCGGGTCTGCGCCGGGCCCTTGTTTTGCCCGATTTATGTCGGTGTTAACCGATGCGACCGCATGCTCTCGGCGCGCGTTGTCCGAGTCATATGCGGAGGTCACAACTGTGAGAGGCGGGGAAAGCCCTTCCCCCCGGCCCGGCGATGCCAATATCATGGGTTACTGGCGTGCCAATTGGTCGAGCTTCATGAGCGATACCGAGAAGCGAAACGGCGAGGGACCGAGCACCGGCGTCATCGTCAAGACGAAGCCGAAGACGAAGAAGCCGTCGATGTACAAGGTCCTCATGCTGAACGACGACTACACGCCCATGGAGTTCGTCGTGCACATCCTGGAGCGGTTTTTCGCGAAGACGCGCGAGGAGGCGACCCGGATCATGCTGCACGTTCATCGCCGCGGCGTCGGAATCTGCGGCGTCTTCACCTACGAGGTGGCGGAGACCAAGGTGACGCAAGTCATGGACTTCGCCCGTCAGCATCAACACCCGCTGCAATGCACCCTGGAGAAGGAATAGAAGAAGGCAATCGGCGGTCGTAAAAGGATCAGCAAGAGGACTGCGTTTACATGCTTTCGCGGAATCTCGAGAAGACCCTTCATCGCGCTCTCGGCTATGCCAACGAGCGCAAGCACGAGTACGCGACACTCGAGCACCTGCTGCTGGCGCTGACCGAGGACCAAGATGCGGTCGCAGTGCTGCGCGCCTGCACGGTCGATCTCGAGAAGCTCCGCCGCGACATCCTCGCCTACGTCGACAACGAGCTCGCGAACCTGATCTCCTCCCACGGCGACGACGCGAAGCCGACCGCGAGCTTCCAGCGGGTGCTGCAGCGCGCGGCGATCCACGTGCAGTCCTCCGGCCGCGAGGAAGTGACCGGCGCCAACGTGCTGGTCGCGATGTTCGCGGAGCGCGAGAGCCACGCCGTCTATTTCCTGCAAGAGCAGGACATGACGCGCTTCGACGCGGTCAATTACATCTCGCACGGCATCGCCAAAGCGCCGGGGCGCTCCGAGACCCGCCGTGTCCAGGGCGCGGACGAGGAAGAGCGCCTCGAGAAGCCCTCCAAGCGCACCCACGACGCGCTCGACGCCTATTGCGTCAATCTCAACAAGAAGGCGAAGAGCGGCAAGATCGATCCGCTGATCGGCCGCGAGGCCGAGGTCGAGCGCACCATCCAGATCCTGTGCCGGCGCAGCAAGAACAACCCGCTCTACGTCGGCGATCCCGGCGTCGGCAAGACCGCGATCGCCGAGGGCCTGGCGCGCCGCATCGTGCAGCGCGAGGTGCCGGACGTATTGCTCAACGCGCAGATCTTCGCCCTCGACATGGGGGCGCTGCTCGCGGGCACGCGCTACCGCGGCGATTTCGAGGAGCGCTTGAAGGCCGTCCTCGCCGAGCTCGAGGCCATGACCGGCGCCATCCTCTTCATCGACGAGATCCACACCGTGATCGGTGCCGGCGCCACCTCGGGTGGCGCCATGGATGCGTCGAACCTGCTGAAGCCAGCGCTCGCCAGCGGCAATATCCGCTGCATCGGCTCGACAACGTACAAAGAGTACCGGAACTACTTCGAGAAGGACCGCGCGCTGGTGCGGCGCTTCCAGAAGATCGACGTGAACGAGCCTACGGTCGAGGACTCCGTCAAGATCCTGCGCGGCCTCAAGCCCTATTACGAGCGGCACCACAAGGTGCGCTATACCGCGGACGCGATCCGCGCGGCGGTGGAGCTGTCGTTCCGCTACATCAACGACCGCAAGCTGCCGGACAAGGCGATCGACGTGATCGACGAGGTAGGCGCGGCGCAGATGCTGGTGCCGGAGAGCAAGCGCCGCAAGACCATCACCACCCGCGAGGTCGAGGCAATCGTTGCGACCATGGCGCGCATTCCGCCCAAGAGCGTCTCGCGCGACGACAAGGAAGTGCTCAAGAACCTCGAGCGCGACCTCAAGACCATGGTGTTCGGCCAGGACAAGGCGATCGTGGCGCTGACCTCCGCGATCAAGCTCGCGCGCGCCGGCCTCCGCGAGCCGGAGAAGCCGATCGGCAGCTATCTCTTCTCCGGCCCCACCGGCGTCGGCAAGACCGAGGTCGCGCGCCAGCTCGCGCGCACCATGGGGATCGAGATCACCCGCTTCGACATGTCGGAATACATGGAGCGCCACACGGTCTCGCGCCTCATCGGCGCGCCCCCGGGCTATGTCGGCTTCGACCAGGGCGGCTTGCTCACCGACGCGATCGACCAGCACCCGCACTCGGTGCTGCTGCTCGACGAGATCGAGAAGGCGCATCCAGATCTCTTCAACATCCTCTTGCAGATAATGGATTACGGGAAGCTCACCGACCACAACGGCAAGGCCGTGGATTTCCGGAACGTGATCCTGATCATGACCACGAACGCCGGCGCCGCGGACCTGGCGAAGCCCGCAATCGGCTTCGGCAGCGAAGTGCGCGTGGGCGAGGACGAGGAAGCGATCAACCGGCTCTTCACGCCGGAGTTCCGCAACCGCCTCGACGCCGTGATCTCCTTCGCGGCGCTCACGCCCGAGACCATCGGCCGCGTGGTCGACAAGTTCATCCTCCAGCTCGAGGAGCAGCTTGCCGACCGCAACGTCACCATCGAGCTCGACGAGGAGGCGCGCAAGTGGCTCGGCGAGAAGGGCTACGACAAGCTTTTCGGCGCAAGGCCGCTCGCCCGGATCATCCAGGAGCACGTCAAGAAGCCGCTCGCCGAGGAGCTGCTCTTCGGCAAGCTGGTCAAAGGCGGCGTGGTCCACGTGCAGGTCAAGGAAGGCAAGCTCACCTTCCGCTTCGAGGAAGCCCCACCGCAGCCATCTCGGAAAGAGCCGGAGTTCGTGGAGTAGGCCCTCACCCTCCCATCACCTCGCGGCGATGGGTCCCTCCCTCTCCCACTTCGTGGGCGAGGGCAAGTATAAGCGCTCGGTGCAGATAGCCCCTCTCCCATGAAACGGGAGAGGGAGGGACCCATGGCGTAGCCATGGGAGGGTGAGGGCTGCTAAGAAGATTCCATGCCTCTCGCCGAATTCCTTCGCGGCATTCGCGTCGTCGACCTGAGCCAGTTCATTCCTGGGCCGCAGGCGGCGTTGCATCTTTGCGACCTCGGCGCGGAGGTGGTGAAGATCGAGCCGCCTGGCGGCGAGCCGATGAGGCAGTTTCCGCCGGTCGACCCCGATGGCGTAGGCGCGCCCTACAAGCTCATGAACCGCGGCAAGACCGTGGTGGAGATCGATCTCAAGTCAGACGCCGGCAAGCGCACATTCGCTGAACTGATCGCGGCGGCGGACGTGCTGATCGAGAGCTATCGTCCCGGCGTGCTCGATCGCCTCGGCTTCGATCGCGCGACCCTCGAGCGCCTGAATCCTGGCCTCGTCCACGTGGCGCTCACCGGCTTCGGCCAGACCGGGCCCTATCGCGCGCGGGCGGGGCACGACATCAACTATATGGCGCTCGCGGGCGGGCTCGCGGCGTCGGGCACCGAGGCGCAGCCGGTGGCGGCTTATCCGCCGACCGCCGATCACGCGAGCGCGCTGCAGGCGGCACTCGCGGCGGTGGCGGCGCTGTTCCGGCGGCGAGAGAGCGGGCGAGGCACCTTCATCGACGTGAGCCTCGCCGAGACCGTGCTTGCTTGGCAGGCGATTCCGATGACGCTCGCGCGGCGCCCAGGGCAAGAGCCGCAGCGCGGTGCGCAGATTCTGAATGGCGGCACCGCGCGCTATCACGTCTATCGCACGAGCGACGGCCAGTTCATCACGCTCGGCGCCGTCGAGCAGAAATTCTGGGCGGGGTTCTGCCGCGCCGTCGGCAAGGACGACTGGATCGCGCGCTACGACGATCCGCTGCCACAGACGGCGCTCATCGCGGAGGCTACGGACCTGATTGCGAGCCAACCGCTCGCCCATTGGGAGCGTGCGATCGATCCCGCGGACTGCTGCTTCCATCCGGTGGTGGAGCTCGCCGACCTGCCCGACCATCCGCAGATCGTGGAGCGCCGTCTCGTGCACCAAGTGAGCAACGCCCCCGCGCTGATCGAGACGCTGTTCCCGGCCTGGGTCGACGGCGCCCCGCCACCGCCGCGCGCGCCCATCCGATTTGTCTCCGCGGGGGATGTGCTCGCGCGCTGGCGGAAGCGGTGACCAACGCGGAAGCGGCCCCCTCACCCAGCTACGCCTAAGCTCGCTGTCGCTCGCTAAGGCTCCGCAACCCTCTCCGAGGGGAGAGGGGAGGGTGAGGGGGTGCTCTAAATCCAACAAACCGATCAGCGCGGCTCGAAAAGCTCGATGGCGTTGCCGGAGGGGTCCTCGCAGAGGATCTGCTTGCCGCCGGGGCCGTCGAGGATCTCGTTGCGGAATTTGACGCCGCGCTCGCGGAGCGTCGCCACGAGCCCCGCGAGGTCGTCGACCTCGAGGACGAAGCGGTTCCAGCCGCCGGGCTGGGGCTTGCGGCCGTCGGGCATGGGCTTCGAGGCCGAGGCCAGCGGTCCCGCGACCCAGAGGGTCAGATTCCCGCGCGCCAGGATCGCCATGGCGGGGCCGAATTGCTGCTTGAGCTCGAAGCCGAGGTTGCCCGTATAGAAGGCGACCGCCTCGCTCACGTCCTTCACCAGGTATCTGACCGATGCCATCGCGCTCCCTCCCTCATGCCACCGGCCTGGTGCCTTCGATGATGATCCGGTGCATGAGCCGCCTGGATCCCACGGGATAGTCCGCGTTCGCCTTGTGCATGGTGCAGCGGTTGTCCCAGATCACGATGTCGCCCTGCCGCCACTTGTGGCGGTACTGGTATCGGGGCTCGATCGCGTGTCGCGTGAGCTCGTCGAGGAGCCGGTCGCTCTCGGCGCGGTCCAGCCCCACGACGTGCGACATGCGGTTCGGGTTCATGTAGAGCGCCTGCCGGTGCGTCTCCGGATGCCGGCGCACCAGGGGATGCACGACGTCCGGGAGCTGAGCGGCCTCGTCGGCGCGCAAGGTCGCGATTGCCGTGCCTTTGCGCGGTGAGTCGTATTTGTGCACGACCCTGAGGTCGGCGATGCGCCGCTTCATCTCGGGCGCGAGATCGTCGTAGGCACGGTACATGTTGGTGAATTGCGTGTCGCCGCCGGTCGCGGGGATCTCGAGGCCGTAGAGCATGGTGAGGGAGCACGGCACCGCCTTGTAGCTGTCGTCGCTGTGCCAATGCGCGCCCACCACCAGGCGCTTGCCGTCGCCCATCTCGTCGCGGTCCTCGCTGGAGAGGATCATGATCTCCGGGACCTCCGGGTGGCGCAACCCGGCCCGCACCTGCGACAGCGGCTTGCCGAAGGCGTGCATGGCGGCGAGATAGGTCGTTGGCGTGAGGCTCTGGCCGCGGATGCACAGCACGAGGTTGTCGAGGAGCGCGCGGCGCAGCGCGTCGGCCGTCGCGTGATCGGGCGGGTGGTTGAGGTCGACGCCCTCGGCCGCGATGCCGAGGGCGTCACCCAATTTTCCGAGCGCGAGCGCCATCGTGCCGCTGGCTCAGGACTTCTTGGCCGCAGCCTTCTTCGGCATGATCATCTGAACCGTGAAGGGACCGCTTCCCTCGACCTGGATGACGGCACCCTCGGCCTCGGTCCAGGCGAAATGCGCGGTGTGCGCGGGCAGTCGGTAGAAGGACCCGGCCGGCAGCATCTGTCCCTTCGACTTGTCAGCGGAATCTCCTTGGCCGATCCCGAATGAGCCGGAGATCACCGTGATGGTCTCGACATCCGGGTGCTTGTGCGCCGGGAAGGCGGCGTTCGGCGGGATCTTCACGCGCAGGGCATAGGCGCCCTTTTTCTTGGGATCGCCAGCCATCACCGCCGTCTGCCAGCCCGGCGGCAGGCTCTTGTCATCGGTCCATTTGACCTGGTCGGGCGTCACCGTGATGGTCTTGGTTGCAGCGATAGCGCTTGTTCCGAGCGCCAGCCCGAGTGCCACAGAAGCGACGAGCAGGACGTACTTCATAGGGACCCCCTTTGGATCAACGGTTGCCTTCGCGCAGACAATTAATCCACGGCGCGCGATCGGCGCCAAGCCTCGTTATTGGTCCTGCCCGGTGCGGTCGCTGAGGAAGACGATGGTCATGAGTCCGCCGCCCAGCAGCACCGTCACCAGCACGCCGAGGCCGAGCGCGATGTTGCCGACCAGGGTCACCTGGCTGTCGCCGGTCGAGGCCCAAAGCACGGCCAGGGCCGCCGCCAGGACCGCGACCACGATGACGATGCCCAAACTTCGATAGGCCTGGCGGTCGAGCGTCACGGGCGCACCTCGCGAGTTATCCCTCTTCGCACCGGAACGGCGACAGCTCCTCCGTGAGCTCCGCCATCTCGGCGGCGACGGCCGCGCGCTCGCGCTTCAGAAAATCCTCGACGGCGCGGGCGAATCCGCGATCGCGTACCCAATGGGCGCTGTAGGTGGGCGTCGGCAGATAACCGCGCTGGATCTTGTGGGTTCCCTGGGCGCCGGCCTCGACCCGCGCGAGCCCGCGCCCGATCGCGAAATCCAGCGCGCGGTAATAGCAGACCTCGAAGTGGAGGAACGGGTAGTCCCCGATGCAACCCCAGTTGCGGCCGAAGAGTGTCTCGTTGCCGAGCAGGTTGAGCGCGCCCGCGACGTAGCGCTCGCCGTCGCGCGCCATCATCAGCACCACGCGGTCGGCGAGGCGCTGGTGCAGCAGCTCGAAGAACCCGCGCGTCAGATAGGCGCCGCCCCAGCGGTGATCGACCGTGTTGCGGTAAAACCGATAGAACGCATCCCAATGCCGCGGCTCGAGCGCGCTGCCGGTGAGAGTCTCGATCTCGATGCCGGTGGCGAGCGCGTCGCGACGCTCGCGCCGGATCTGCTTGCGCTTGCGCGAATTGAGCGCCTCGAGAAAATCGTCGAAGCTGGCGTAGCCGCGATTCTCCCAGTGGTATTGCTGGCCCGCCCGCTGAAGGAAACCGGCGGCGCCGAGCAGCTGCCAATCCTGCTGGCTCGGAAACGTCACGTGGAGCGACGACACCTTGTGGGCGCGCCCGATCTCGATGAGGGCCGCGATCAAGGTCGCCACGGTATCGGGCGGCGCCTCGGGATGGACCAGCAGGCGCGGCCCCGTCACCGGCGTGAACGGAACGGCACAAAGCAGCTTCGGGTAATAGTTGCCGCCCGCGCGCTCATAGGCTTGCGCCCAGCCATGGTCGAAGACGTATTCGCCTTGCGAGTGGCTCTTGAGATAGAGCGGCGCCGCCGCGAGGAGGCGGCCGCTGGCGTCCTCCACCAACACGTGCTGCGGGAGCCAGCCGGTGCGGTCCGTCGCGGAGCCGCTTGCCTCCATCGCCTCCAGGAAGGCATGCGACAGGAACGGATTGTCGGGGCCGGCGCAGGCGTCCCAGCCCGCCGCGGGCACCTCGGCAAGGGCCTCGACGACTCGAACGCGCTCGGGACCGCCGCCGTCGGGCATCGGGCTCAGCGCACCTCGAAGATGCCGTCCACCTCGACCGCGAGATTGAACGGCAGGACGTTGACGCCAACCGCCGTGCGTGCGTGGCGGCCCTGGTCGCCCAGTATTTCCACCATGAGATTCGAGCAGCCGTTCACGACCTGCGGCTGCTCGGAGAAATCGTCGGCGGAATTGACGAAGCCGCCCAGGCGCACGCAACGCACGATACGGTCGAGATCGCCGCCGAGCGCGTGCTTGACGTGCGCGAGCAGGTTGAGCCCACAGAGGCGGGCGGCTTGCTGGCCCTGCTCGATCGTGAGCTCGCGGCCGAGCCGGCCCGGGAAGCGCCGCTCACCCATCCAGACCGGCAGCTGTCCCGCGATGAAGAGGAGATCGCCGGTCCTGACGGTCGGCACGTAATTCCCCGCGGCCTCGCCCGCCTTCGGCAATTCGATGCCGAGATCCTTCATACGCGCCTCGATCCGACCCGGCATGATGCGGCCCTCTTTTCCCGTCGTTGTCGCGAAGCACCAAGCATAGCCGCGCGCGGCGCGCCGATCCAGTCGCGCCCCGAATCCGCCGTAATGTTGCGCTAGGGGAGACGACATGCCTATCGCTGTGCGCACTTCCGGACGAAACCACTCGTGGCTGTCGGTGACAATCTTCGCCGCGGTGCTGTTGGTCGCGGCCAACCCAGCCTTCGCGCGGGTGCTGGGCGACACCGGTGTCGCCTACAGCGCCGACCGCACGCTCAGCATAAACGGCCAGCATTTTGACGGCATGCTCTATGCCATGCCGGGCTTCCAGCGCCACGAGCAGATGATGGGCGGCGTCCCCCAGGTTGCGATCTTCGATCTCGGCACGGGCCGCGGCTACTACATCGTGCCCTCGGTGCGCACCTATATCGATTTCCCGATCGATCTCGCCGTGCGCGAGCTCGGCTCACCGGATGTGCTGGGGCCGCCGGTCGGCACGGAGCAACAGGGCGGCGTCGCCACCACGAAATACCGCGTCGACCACCGCGCCTCCGACGGGACCCACATCGTGGGCTTCGTGTGGCTTACGTCGAGCGGCATTCCCATGCGCGGCGAGGGTGCGGTGATCGAGACCGGCGGCAAGCGCACGCCCGTGAACTGGCGGCTCACCAATGTCCACATTGCGCCACAGGACCCCGGCCTCTTCCAGCCGCCCGGCGGTTTCTACCGGCTCCCCGCCGCGGCGTTGCCGGGGATCCTCGGCGGCGGCAACGGGAACTGAGCTGCTGGCGTTCGCGGAAACAGAAGCTCCACGCGGAGCCCGGGGTTTGCGGCGCCGACTGTCAGCTCCGCGCCATGGAGCTCGGCCACGGCGCTGACCAGGCTGAGCCCGAGGCCACTGCCCGGCGTGGTGCGGCTGAGCTCCCCTCGATAGAAACGATCTGCCAGGTGCAGCAGGTCACCTTCGGAGACGCCGGGGCCGTCATCTTCGACCGAAAGTAGCGCGCCGCCACAGCGATTGCCGTTGAGGCAAACGCGAATGCGGGTGCCCGGTGGCGTATGTCGCAACGCGTTTTCCACCAGATTTGACAGCGCCTGCGTGAGAAGTTCCTGATCGCCCCAAATGCCGATGGCTTGCGCGATCTCCGCGCTCAGTACGTGGCCGGCCTGCTCGGCGTCCAGACGGTAGGCGTCGAACACGGCCTCGGCGACCGCGGTGAGGCTCACGTCGCGAAATCCGGCGCGCGGTGATGCGCCTTCCACCTGGGCGATCCGAAGCAGGGCGGAGAAGGTTTCCAACAGTCTCAATGTCTCACTCAGCGCCGCGTCGACGGCGGCTTCGTAATCCGCCATCGAGCGCGCATGCATCCGGGCGTCTTCCAGCTGCTGATAGAGCCGGGAGAGCGGCGTTCGCAAGTCGTGGGCAACGTCACTGCTGACCTGACGCAGGCTCTCCATCAGGATCGCGATCCGGTCGAGCATCCGGTTCAGCGTGCCTGCAAGCCGATCGAGATCATCGCCGGTGCCCCGCATCGGAACGCGGCGCGTGAGGTCTCCACCGATGATCGCTTCAGCCGTGCGCGAGATCGTGTCCACGCGGCGCAGAAAGGTGCGGCTGAGGAGCGCTCCGCCACCGATGCCAAGCGCCGCCGCTAGCCCCACCGTCCAGAGGAAGGCGCGGGCGATCGCCTCCTCGAGATCGTTGATCTGCCGGCGATCCGCGCCGACCGCCAGCAACATGCCGCTGCCGAGATCGGACACCAGCGCCCGGACTTTTTCGGGCTGCCCGCCGTCCTCCCATGTCTGCGGCGCGTCGATGGTGATCCATCCCGGCGCCAGCCCCGGCACGCTCGGCATCTCGCCGGCGAGGTGCGCACCACCCGCGTCCTGCAACAAGTAGTCGAGCGCGCTCGCTCCTTGCCCGTGCCGCTTCACGGTGTCGATGAGGTCGGCGAAACCATCGGCCCGGAATTCCTCCCGCAGCGTCGCGGTCTCGCTTTCGACCCGGGCCGCGATCTGCTGCTCGAGCGCCGATCGCGCCTGCAGGAACACCACGACGCCGAGCACGAGCGCGGATGCTGCAAACACTGCGACGTAGGTCGCCGCGAGCCGGAAGCTCGCGACGCGCAGCAATCTCGGCAGAGCCACTCTGATCAAGCGGGCTCGGATGATGCGCGGGCCCGCAAGACGTAGCCGGCCCGGCGCACGGTGTGGATCAGCTCGGGATCGCCATGCTGCGACAGCTTCGAGCGTAGGCGGCTGATGTGAGTCTCGACGATGTTCGTCCTCGGATCGAAGTGGAAATCCCACACGGCTTCGAGCAGCATCGTGCGGGTCACCACCCGGTCGGCGTTGCGCAGCAGGAACTCGAGCAATTGAAACTCGCGCGCCTGCAGCTCGACCGGCCGGCCGCCGCGCTGGACTGTGCGCTTGATCAGGTCCATCTCGAGATCGCCTGCGCGCAGTATCGTCGCGGCCTCGCTAAGGGGCGGTCGCCGCCCGAGCGCATTGAGCCGAGCCAACAACTCGGCGAACGCGAAGGGCTTGACCAGGTAGTCGTCGCCGCCCGCCTCGAGCCCACGCACCCGGTCGCCGACGCCGCCGAGCGCGGTGAGGAACAGGACTGGCGCCCTGACGCCAGTCTGTCGCAGCGCCTGCACGAGCCCGATGCCGTCGAGGCCCGGAAGCATGCGGTCGACGATCAGCACATCGTGGCTGCCATCCGCGGCGAGAAACAATCCGTCGCGGCCGGTGGCGGCGAGGTCGACGACGTGACCTTGCTCCCGCAGGCCGCGCGCGACGTAAGCCCTGGTCTCCTCGTCATCCTCGATCACCAGAACCTTCACGCCGCTGTTCCATCAATCGGTTTCGCCGCCGGCGTGGCCGCCCACGATCTTGCCGTTTTGGGCATCCACGATCACGGTCTCGATGCCCTTCGGGCCATTCGTCTCGACGATGATGCGCGGATTGCCACGCCGTCCATCGACGCCGGCGTCATAGGCCTTGCCGCCGGTCTTCTGCTCCGCCGCCGCAATGGCTTGGCAGAGGCTGACGCTCGAGCCCTGAAGCGCCGTTTGCTCGCGCCGCTCATCTCGGCTCGCGGCGGATGCCTCGGTGTAGAGCCCGGAGATGAGCACAGCCGCGAGCGCGAAGATAGGGACGTATTTGGTATTCATGGTTTCAACTCCAAGTTTGCAGTGCCGAGTGGGTACCGAGATTCGGGTCAAGTTTGTCCGCCCGCCTTGTCCATCGCGGCGAGCAGGTCCGTCAGGGACTGCTTGCAGGCCGCTTGGTCTG
Organism: Allostellaceae bacterium; assembly: GCA_035280245.1. GTDB lineage: Bacteria > Pseudomonadota > Alphaproteobacteria > ATCC43930 > CGMCC-115725 > DASZHJ01. The sequence goes on along the minus strand of DATEGF010000367.1, from coordinate 3,963 downwards.
GCCTGCTCGCGCGCAATGCGTCAAGCGCTCGGTCGATCGCCTTGTCGACCGTGTGCCAATCGGAGGGCGCGCGCGGCTTGAGAGAGGGCTCGGCGTCATCCCAGGAGGTCTCGAGATCCTTGATCCGCGCCTTCGCTCCCGCGAGATCCCCCTTGTCCACCAGCGATTTGGTGTCGACCACGATCGAGCGGAATGGCGCGAGGTCGCCCAGATTGGAGGTGGCGGCCGCCGCCGGAGCCACTCCAAGGAAACGCGGCCAAGACGCGCTCGGCAAGCCGGCGATGCCGAGCAGGCTCAGCGCCAGAGCGGCGGAAAAGAGCGTGCGGGTCGTCATGTCCATTCTCCTCTGATTTGGGTCGGGAACGCCGTCGATCCACCGGCGTCACTCGCGACGCGATTCCTCGCGATCGCGCAATTCCTCGCGATCGATGGCAAGCTTGATGGTCTCGGGGCGGCGCACGGCGCCGATCGCGCCGAAACTGGCGAGCGTGACAAGGGCGATGATTACGGTCAGGAAGGCAATGCTCGTCAGGGTCGTGCCAAACCCGACGCCGCCGTATGTGCGCGACTGCGCCAGGAGATCGCCGAGGGAAGCGCCGAGCGGTCGCGTCAGAACATAGGCGATCCAGAACGTCAGGATCGGATTGGCGCCCCGCCCGTAGGCCAAGGTCACGATCGCGATCAGCGCGCCGAAGACGATCACCCCCAAGCGAAATCCGAGCTGCAGCGCCTCGGTCGCGAGGTCGCCCGCCGCGGTGCCAAGGGCGAACGTGAAGAGGATCGCCGTCCAGTAGAAGAGCTCGCGCCGCGCCGTGATGATGGTGTGGATCGAGAGCGTCCGCTCGACCGCATACCAGACTGCGAAAGTCGCGGCTAATGCGACCGCGAAGGCGGCGGTACTGGCATAGAGGCTGATCTCCAGCCCGTCCGTCAGGGCGTCCGTGATCTGCGTTCCCACAACGCTCACGAGGACAACGGTCAGCCAATACCTCCACGGGACGTATTCGCGCGCCTGCAATTGCAGCAACAGCGAGGCGATGAGCAGCGCGAGCATGAGCGCGTCGGTCAGCGCGGTACCGAGACCGGCATGCACGGCGAGGTAGTCTGCCCCCGTCTCGCCCACCGTGGTCGACATGATCTTGATGATCCAGAATGCCAAGGTGACCTCCGGCACCTTGTTCAGCATGGTCGCGAAGGTCCAATTCCGGCCAATGGTGTGGATCCGCTCTCCGTTGCTCATTGCGTCGAGCCCCGCTGTTGATTGCGATCGGCGCGACAAGATAGAGCGGCCGACGTTGCCGCCCGGTGGACCTCAGATTGGGAATTGCCAATGTTGGGCGCCCCTGCCCCGTCCATGGCGGAGCCTTGCGCAGATAGCGGACAAGCGCTGCGCGTTGGCCGTCGCGGTCCGGCGTTAGGGCAGCGTGAGGTTGAAGGGGAAGGCCGCGCTTTCCATCTCGCGGGCGATCACGATCTCCGCACGGGCGGGGGCGTTGAAGGGCGAGAGCTCGATGCGCGCGCCGCCGCCCGGCAGCGCCGTCACCTGCGGGCTCGAGAACATCAGCGCCTGGCCCTCGGCATTGAGCAGACGGACATACACCACGCGGTCGGCGCTTTCGCTGGTCTCGAGAGTGATGCCTTGGCGCGTGCGCGCAGTGACGGCGAGATTGGTGGTGCCGGATTGCGCGCTCTGGCCGACGCTGAGGTCGCCCAGACGGAGCGTGTCGAGGATGACCGGGTAGCGCAGCGACAATGTGCCCTCGACGGACTTGAGGTCGTCAGGCTTAGCTTTGCTATCGATCGAGAAGCTCGAGGTCTCCGCGAGCGCGCCCTGCTTCGCCGCGGACATGAACCTGAGCGGTGCCGACCAGATCGATCGATCGGTCTTGGCCGAACCCGCGGAGGCGGGTGGCGTCAGGATTGTTCCATCCTTGAGCGCGACGCGGGTCAGCTGGAGCTCGCCGAGATTGAAGCGCCGGCGGAAGCTCGGCGCGTCAGGCGCGCGGACGGTCATCCCCAGGCTCAGCTGGAAGAACGGCTGCGCCTTGTCGAGGGAGATCTCGAAGGGTGTCACTTGCGCCACGGCGAGCCGGGGCTGCGCCTTTTCCGATGCCGGCAATGGCTGAGTGAACTGGGCGCGGAACGCCTGGTCGCTGTAGGGCGGGAAGTCCGGCGTATCGTCGCCGGCGAGCGGGCGCGCCTCGCCCGCGAGCGAGAAATCCGTGAGCGCGAACGGAAACTCGGCCTTCTGCTCCTCGGCCGCGAAGACGATCTCGATCGTCTTGATCGTGCCGCTGAAGTCCATGCGGCCGGCCGTGCCGCTCCCCAGGAGCAAGTCGCCCGATACCTTCATGGGGCTCGCGAGCGGCTGCCCCTTCGCATTGAGGGCGCGGATCAGCAGCACGCGGTCGCGCTCGCCGGTGACCTGGTAGGAGAGGCTGCCGCCCGTAACGTGGCTGAGCGTGACTCGCGCGCCATATTTCTCGATCGCCGTGCCGGCGCTCGGCTCGGCCACGGTCACAGACTCCGTCTTGGTCGGGAGACGCAGCGCAACGCGCCCCGCGACGCGTCGCAGCGAGTGGGCATCGGCGCCCGCGATCAGGTGGAGGGTCTTCGTCGCCGTGAGGCGCGGCGGCATCATACTGGTGAAATCCGCGGGCTTGGCGTTGCGCTCGCGGCCGCAATCCTCGGGTTTCAGCAGCTCCTGTCCGATGGCGGACGTGACGCTGTCGATCATCAGCGTCGCGCGATCGGGCCGCGCCGCGAGGTTCGGGATGCCATTGGCGAAGCCGGCGACCACGAGCTCGAGCCCGTCGTCCGGGGTCGCGCCCATGCGGATCGCATCGAGGCGCAGGCCGAACGGCCCGGCCTTCACGTCGACCTTCTCGGCGAATTGCGCTGCAGGATCGTAGGCGCCGAGCGATGCGAGCCCAGCGACGGGCTCGAATTTGCCTGGGTTGGTCTCTATTTGCTCCGCGCCGGCGGTCGGTGCGCCGCCTTGGATGCCGAAGCCGCCGAAGATCTGGGAGACGAGCTCGTTGCCCAGGTCCTGCAGGCGCGCGACGGTACCGCGATCGACCGTGACCTCGACGGTGCTGCGCGCGCCCTCGGTGCGGATGTCGAGACCGTCGTAGAGGCGCGCGACGCCCGGCATGGTGGCGGCCCAGCGGTCGCGAGACTCGCGGACGCTCTGCGCCCAGCCTTTGATCTGCTCGGCGGCACGCGGCGCGTCCTTGGCGTCGAGCACCAGCCGCAATTGGCCCTCGGGCGGCATGGGGTTGATGCCGAGGCCGAGGTAGGCGCGATCGAACGCCGCGATCTCAGGCGCCATCGTGTCGGCGGCGGAGCCGATGAAGGGAAGCGAGACGCCGGGCTGTGGCCGACGGATCGCGATCCCCGCCACGTCCGTGAGCGCGAGCTCGTGCCACCAGCGCGTGTCGGCGCCGTCGCCTTGCGCCGACCCCGCCAGCCGCGAGACCAGCGCCCCGTGCGAGGCGGGATCGCTGATCAGGATCCAGTCGTGCTCGGGCGTCACCCGCCACGTAGCCGAGACGCGGCAGGAGTTGGCATCGGAGAGCGTCACCTCATAGGAGGTCCGGCCGTCGGCGATGGCGGGCTTGGCGTGAAGCGCGTCGACGAGATAGGCGCGGATGGCGGCGGGATCGAAGCGCCCGATCAGCGCCACGGCCTGGCGCACGCCCGGCCCCTCGCCCGGATAGAGCGCGTAGAGTACGTAGTCGAGGTCGCGCCGGGCATCGACGTGGCTCGCACCGAGATGGTCGATGAGGCCGCGTTCACCGACCGCGGGCATGGGTCCCGCGGGCGAGGCCGCGGGCGTGTCCATGAACCAGCGCTCCAGGAAGACCGCCTGCTTCGCATTGACGCCCGCGAGCACCAGCATGTCCGGCGTCGCGAGCGCCTGCTCGGCGCGCGGCAATGTTTCCGGCAGCACGAAGAGCGGCC